>JARKSS010000347.1 GCA_029974175.1 Vicinamibacterales bacterium | reverse complement strand
ACCTGATTGGCTACTTCTCGACCAACACCCGCCTCGACGGTCGCGTCCGGTCGGTCAAGGTTGTCGTGAAGCGCCCCGGCGTGACGGTGCGCACGCGGCGGGGATACCTCGCTCCCACGCCCGAGGAAGTCGCGGCACGGGCCGCGGCCGGGAAGGAGGCGGCGTCGAGCGCCAGCCCGGTCGAATCCGCGCTCGCGACGCTGGCCAGGCGGCGCGCACACACCTTTGTCCACCTGGCGGCCGGCTACCAGTGGCTGCCCGGCAGTGACGGACCGCGCGGGGCGTCGCTTTGGCTGGTGGTCGAACTCGACACGGCGGCCGGCCGCCGCGACGAGCAGTGGCGCGAGGGAGCCGAGGTGACGCTGGCGCTCTCGGGCGGCGACGTGGCGGGCGCGGAAAGCCGGCACAAGCTCTCGCCATCGTCTCGTGCCTTGCGCCTCCGCTTCCCTGAGGATGACACGGCGACGCTCGAGCCCGGGGAGTACACCGTGCGCGTCACCTCGAAGCCGGCGGGCGGGACGCTCTCGACCACGGAGGTGGTGCGCGTCACGGTGCCGCCGCTTCCCGAAACCGGGCGCCTGGCCGTGGGGAACGCCCGGCTGTTGCGACGGGGGCCCTTCTCGGGCGCGGGCTGGGTCCCGACAGGCGACGTTCGCTTCCGGAGGCAGGAGCGCGTGAGGGTTGAAGTGCCCGTCGCCGGCCCCTACAAGGCGAGCACGACCCGGCTTCTCGACCGCAACGGCAAGCCGCTCAACGTCCCGGTGGGTCCTCTCTCGGGCGACGCTGCATCTGCGATGGTCGGCGGGGAAGTCACGCTCGCCCCGCTCGCGGCCTCCGACTACCTCCTCGAGACGACGATCGAACACGCCGGGGGGACGGAAACCGTGCTGACGGCGTTCAAGATCATCGCCGGCTGAGTGTCACCTCACGCCGGGATTCTGCAGAGTCGCAGGGCAGGATCTCACCGCAGAGATGCACGGAGAACGCAGAGACGTAAGCGGGGAAGAAAGACCGAGGGAGATTCGCAGGCGCCGCATTTCAACGCAAGGCGGGGAGGCACCGCGGAGAAACGAAACCATGTCTTTCCTTTCTCAGCGTTTTCGTCTCGGCGCCCTGCGTTCGACGTGATCGTCTCTTCGTCCGTCTCTGCGTTCTCTGCGTCTCTGCGGTTGAACCCCGTGAAACTTCTTAACCACCTGTCGTGAACGTCAGCGTGAAGGGTTCCAGCTGCTGGCCGTCGGTCCCCAGGATCCCTGCGCGCAGCTCCACGCGCACAGTGCGGTAGCGCTCGAACGGCTGCTCGAAGGTGAGGTGCAGCACCCGGTTGGACGGGTCGAAGCGCGCCTTGAAGGGGATCGGTGCATCCTCCCGGCCCAGGTACGTCACGACGACGCGCTTCCGGAGCGTCTCGGTGTCGAGATCGCGCGAGAACTGGATCCGCACGGGCGAGGTGGGCGGAACGTCGGTGTCCTCGTCGGACGGCACGCTGAAGATCACTTCGGGCGGCGGGGCCGGGGCGAGCGGCGGCGGGGGAGGTGGCGGCGGTTCCTGCGCCTGCGCGGTCGTCCGATCCACCTTCGTGGCTTCCAGCCAGACCAGGCCGTCGCGGGTGCGCACCGTGCCGGTCACCTCGAGCCATTGCCCCGTGTCCACCCGCGCGTCGGGGTTCAGCCGCCAGCCGCGTCCTCTCGGCTCGAGACCCGTCACCCAGACGGCGCCCCCGGCGGCACGGAGGACGAACTCGTGCCGCCCCGCGCGGGGTGCGCGCGCCAGGTCTCCGTAGAGGTTTCGCCCGCCGAACAGCCCTGCGACGGTGATCGTCTGGCCCTCGTAGCGTTCGGGGTCGAGCGAAAGCTGGCGAAGGGTGGGCGTCGGGCTGGGAGGCGTGGGTTCGACGATGTTGGCCACGGTGAGCACCAGCATCTCGCCCTGGGCCGGCCACCGATCCCCGATGCGCTCGGCGACCCAGGCCGGGAGGTTGACGCCGGTGATCTGCGGGTCGTCAGGGGCAAACCGTCCCACGTCCCAGAAGTGGCCGCGCACCTCGACCATGCCCTGCGGTGCACGTCCCTCCACGACGCGAAGCCAGATGCCGCGCTCCACGCCGCCGCGCGGGGCAAGGCGTGCGTGGCCGCGGTCGTCCTCGCTCGCCTCGCCGCGCACGACCACCTGTCGCTGGTGGTAGAACCCGGGATACGTGGTCAGCGCCGCGATCGTGGTGGCGGCGGGGAAGGCCTCGCGCGGCCCCTGCGCCAACCCGGACGCGGGCACGACGCAGGCGAGTGTCAGCGTGATCAGGAGAGCCGGTGGTGAAACCCTGGGGTGAGGCGCCACCAGACAATTGTAAGGCCCAGGGCTCGGGGCTCAAGGCTCCTGGCCCCCAGCCCCTAGCCCCTACCTACATCACCGCCATCGGCGGCGGCGGCTCGTCAGGATCCCCAGCCTTCCGCAGCGGGACGGAAATCAGGTACCAGGCCAGCACCGCGAACACCACCAGCGCCATCCAGGGCGCGAGCCCGCCAATGTCGAAGACCGGGAACCGGTGGTCCGATCTCCACCCGATCACGGCCGCGATGAGGAGCCCGACGAGCGCCTCGCCGGCGATCAGGCCCGAGGCGGCCAGCACTCCCGCGTTCTCCACGCGGGCGTTCTGCGCCGCGTTGAAGGCGCGCGCGGCCGCCCGCCGCGTGACCGCCCACTTGAGCACGCCGCCCACGAAAATGGCGAAGGTGGTCTCGAGCGGCAGGTACATCCCGACGGCGAACAGCATCGGCGACCGCACCTTGATGAGGATCATCGCAATCCCCATGGCGATGCCGACGATGACCAGCGGCCAGGCCATCTCGCCGCCGACGATCCCCTGCGAGAGGGCGGCCATCAGGCCCGCCTGCGGCGCCGCGTAGTTGGGGCCTCCGAAGCCGCCACCCGGGCCGAGCTGGGCAACGTCGGAGGTGTGCATGATGTAGAACGGCCAGAACAGGATGAGGCCGGCAAACACCACGCCGATGATGTCGCCCACCTGCATCTTCCAGGGCGTGCCGCCCAGGATATGCCCCACCTTCAGGTCCTGCAGCATCTCGCCGGCCACCGCGGCCGACACGCAGCCGACGGCCGCCACGCCGAGCGCTGCCATCACGCCCGGCGCGCCGGCCATCCCCGCCAGCACCATGGTGAGCGCGGCGATGATCGTGGTCGCCAGCGTCAGGCCCGAGATCGGGTTGTTCGACGACCCGATGATCCCGACGAGGTTGCCCGAGACCGCCGCGAAGAAGAACCCGGTGACCAGGATGACCACACCCGCCAGCACGGCTGCGTGGATGGCGCCGGTGAAGTAGTAGTAGAGCGCCACCATCAGCAGCAGCAGCAGGGCGATGCCCACGCCGACGGTCCTGAAGGAGAGGTCCTGCTCGGTGCGCAGCGTCGGGGCCGACGAGCCGGCAGCCTTCCGCACGTCGGCGATGCCGCGCTTCACCCCGAGGACGAGGTTCTTCCGCATCTTCCACAGCGTATACATGGCGCCGACGAGCATCCCGCCGACGGCAATCGGCCGGACGATCGAGCGGTAGATGTGGCCGGTCAGGGCCGCCCAGTTCGCCGGGTCGTCCGGGCCGCCGTAGGCGCCGATGAGCGACGGGCCGATGAAGTAGACGAGCAGCGGGACGAACAGCCCCCACGCCATCAGGCCGCCGGCAAAGTTCAGCGCCCCCAGCTCGGGGCCGATGATGTAGCCGACGCCGAGGTAGGCGGGCGTTGCGGCCGGCCACGTGAAGGTGGAGACGCCGCCTGCCGCCACGGTGCGTTCGCCCGCGAGGCGGACGAAGCCTTCGCGCAGCCGGCCCACCTCGAGCTGGAAGCGGTTCACCGAGGTGAAGAAGCCGAGGCCGTCGAAGGTTTCGAGGTCGGTGCGGCCGAGCAGGCGGATGAGGGCGCCCACGCCCATCGCGCGGAACAGCTGCATCGCAGCCTCCGAGCCCCGCTGGCCGGCCTTGTGGATCTCGCTGGCCGCCACCGACTCGGGGAAGGGCAGCGTCGGGTCTTCGACCATCACGCGGCGCAGGATGGTCACCATGAAGATCCCGAGGATGCCTCCGAGGATCATCAACGCCGACGAGAGGATGTACTGCTGCCAGAGCGGCATCACGGGGACGCCGTCGGGCCGCACGACGCCCGCCACGCCGAAGTCGAAGTAATGGAGGATGACGAAAGCCGGGATGGTGAACGCGGCGCCAGCCGCCACCGATTCGCCGATCGATCCCACCGTCCGGGCGAAGTTCTCTTCGAGCACGCTGCCCTTGAACAGGCGCAGCACCGCCATGCCGATGACGGCTGCCGGATAGGTCGCGGCAATGGTCATCCCGGCGCGCAGGCCGAGGTAGGCGTTGGCCGCGCCGAGCACGACGCACATGACGAGGCCGAGCAGCAGCGCCCGCATCGTGAACTCGGACATCGTCGAGTCGGGCGACACGAGCGGCCGTAATCCCGTGGTTCCAGGCTGATCGGAAGCAGGCTGTGTCATAGGCGCGCATCTTAGCATGGCTTGACGGGCGGCTGAGCGGTTCCATACAATCGAAAAATCCTGTGAAAAAGAGGCGCTCACGCCGGCAGAGCGGTCCGCAGGTCTCCGAGCTGACCACCAACCGGCTGTCGATCTACCTGCGATGCCTGGACACGCTCCAGGCCGAGGGGGTGCAGACCATCTCGTCGCAGGGGCTCGCCGCGCGCTTCCACCTGAACGCTGCCCAGATCCGGAAGGACCTCGCGTGGTTCGGCGAGTTCGGCGTGCGCGGGGTCGGCTACTCGGTCGAGACGCTCGCGGCGCACCTGCGCTCGATCCTCGGCCTCGGCGCGCCGATCCGGATGGCGGTGGTGGGCGCGGGATTGCTGGGGCAGGCGCTCGCCGACTACCCCGGCTTTCCGCGGGACGGGTTCGAGCCGGTGGCGCTGTTCGACCGCTCCCCGGCGAAGGTGGGCGGGCAGACGCGCGGCGGCGTGCCCATCTTTCACATCCGCCGCCTGAAGGGGATCGTGCGGCGGCAGCGGATCCGGATCGCGATGGTGGCCGTGCCCGCCGAGGCCGCGCAGCAGGTGGTCAACCAGGCGGCGGCTGCCGGCGTCGAGGCGATCCTGAACTTCGCGCCGGCCGCGCTGGTGGCACCCCCCGGCGTCAAGCTGCGCAACGTCGATCTCACCGTCTCCCTCGAGGGCCTGGCGTATCACCTCAAGCGACACGATGCCAACCAGAAGTAAGCGCCGCGAGACCCGCCGGCTCTCGCACGTGGACGAGGCGGGGCGCGTCCGGATGGTGGATGTGAGCGGCAAGGACGTGACCGTGCGCGAGGCCGTGGCCCGCGGGCACATCTCGATGAGCCGCGTGGCGGCCGAGCAGATACGCGAGGGACGGGTGGCCAAGGGAGATCCCCTGCAGGCGGCCCGCCTTGCCGGCATCATGGCGGCCAAGCGGACGGCCGAGCTGATCCCGCTGTGCCACCCGCTGCCAATCTCGCACGCCGAGGTCACGCTGCACCCCGTGGACGACGGGTACGACATCGAGGCGCGGGTGAGGACCGAGGCGCGGACCGGCGTCGAGATGGAGGCGCTCTCGGCGGTCAGCGTCGCCGCCCTGACGGTCTACGACATGCTGAAGGCGGTGGACAAGCGGATGGTCATCGGTGACATCCGCCTGATGGAGAAGCGAGGCGGGCGGTCCGGGGAATGGCATCGGTGAAGGTCGTCACGTCGATCGCGTCCGAGGGGGTCTGGAGGTTCCCTCCGGTGGAACTCGAGCGGCTGGCGCGCCGCTTCCCGGGCGTTCGCTTCGCCGACGCGCCGCTGCCCGCGGATCGCGCCCGCGAGTTCCCCGACGCCGACGTCCTCTTCCTCTCCCGGCTGTCTCCCGCAGAGCTGTCGGCGGCCCCGCGAGTCCGATGGATTCAGAGCCCGGCGGCCGGTGTCGGCGGCCTTCTGTTCCCCGAGCTACGCTCCAGCCCCATCGTCCTGACCAACGCCCGCGGCGTCCACGGCCAGCCAATTGCAGAACACGTCATCGGCCTGGTCGTCGTCCTGTTCCGGCAGATTCACGTGGCGATCAGGCGGCAGGCCAGGCACGAGTGGGTCAAGGACGATTTGTCGGCGTTCAAGCCCGTTTCGGGCATGACGCTGGGCGTCATCGGTCTTGGCGCCGTCGGCAAGGCAGTGGCGGCGCTCGCGGCGTCGGTCGGCATGACCGTCGTCGCCGTGCGGCGCCGGGCCGAGGCACCGGTGCCTCCGGGTGTGGCCCGTGTGTACCCACCGTCGCAGTTGCACCGCTTCCTCGGCGAGTGCGACGTTGTCGTGGTGGCGGCGCCGTTGACCGCCGAGACGCGCGGACTCATCGGGCGCGACGAGCTGAGGGCGATGCGGCGGGACGGCGTGCTGGTGAACGTCTCGCGGGGCAAGCTGCTCCGCGAGGCCGAGGTGGCCGAGGAACTGGCCCTCGGCACCATCGCCGGGGCCGCCCTCGACGTGTTCGAGCACGAGCCGCTCGATCCGGGAAGCCCGCTGTGGGATCTGCCGAACGTGGTCATCACGCCGCACACCTCGGCCTTCCGGCGCGACTACTGGCAGGTCACCGTGGACCTGTTCGCCGACAACCTGGAGCGCTTCCTGCGCGGGGAGCCGCTCCTGAACGTCGTAGACAAGGAAGCAGGGTACTGATCGCCGGGCTTTTCCTGTAGAATCCGCGTCCTGTGACTTCATCAGACCCGTTAACCCTGGCGACCCTCCCGTTTCACGTTCGCGACCGCTTCCCACGGCCCGCGCTGGTCGGACGCTGCCGCGAGGGCGGGTGCACTACGGCGTCCGCCGGGGAGTTCTTCGAAGGGATCCGCGCGACCAGCCTTGGCCTGACGGCTCTCGGCCTTCGCCGTGGCGACCGGGTGGCCATCATCAGCGACAGCCGGCCCGAGTGGGTGATGACCGACCTGGCCACGCTCTCGGCAGGCGCGGTGACGGTTCCCATCTATCCCACGCTGTCGGCCCCGCAGGCCCGGTTCATCCTCAAGGAAAGCGGCTGCCGCATCGCGGTGGTGGCGAACGCGGTGCAGGTGACGAAGCTGAACGAGGTCGTCCGCGACCTGCCCGACCTCGAGGCCATCGTCGCGATGGATGGGGAAGCGGTGACGCCGCGCGTGCGCGGGGTGTCGCTTTCCGACGTGACCGCGTGGGGACGCGCGCAGCTGGCTTCGGACGCGAGCGCCGCCGCCCGCTACGAGGAGACCGCACGACAGGTGGCCCCGTCCGACCTCGCGACGATCGTCTACACCTCCGGGACCACGGGCGATCCCAAGGGGGTGATGCTCAGCCATTCGAACATCGTGTCGAACTTCCTCTCCACGACCGGCTGGATCACGCTCGACCCCGGGGATGTCGCCCTCTCGTTCCTGCCCCTCAGCCACGTCTTCGAGCGGGTGGTCTTCTTCCGCTTCCTCTACAGCGGGGTTCCGGTCTACTTCGCAGAGGCGCTGACCACCGTCGCGCGCGACCTGCTGCAGGTGAAGCCGACCGTGATGACGGGGGTGCCGCGGGTCTTCGAGAAGGTGCACGCCGCGATCACGGACGTCGTGTCGAAGATGCGCGGGCCGCGGCGGCGCCTGGCCGACTGGGCGCTCGAGGTGGGGCACGAGGTGGCACGCCTCGAACTGGCCGGGCGTCCGGTCCCTGCGACGCTTCGGCTGAAGCGCCGGGTGGCAGACCGTCTCGTGCTCGGCAAGATGCGCGCGCGCATGGGAGGGCGGCTTCGGTTCGTCGTTTCGGGCAGCGCCCCGCTGTCCAAGCAGGTGGGCGAGTTCTTCTTCGCGGTCGGCCTGCCGATCTACGAGGCCTACGGGCTGACCGAGACGTCGCCCGGCATCACCGGCAACCCGCCCGACGCGCCGCGCCTGGGTACGGTCGGCAAGCCGCTGCCGGGGGTCGAGGTGGCGATTGCGCCCGATGGAGAGATCCTCGTTCGCGGGCCGAACGTGATGCAGGGCTATTACCAGCGGCCCGAGGCCACCGCCGAGGTGCTGGTGGACGGCTGGCTCCGGACGGGCGACATCGGCGAGCTGTCAGCCGACGGCTACCTGACGATCACCGATCGCAAGAAGGACCTGATCGTCACGTCGGGAGGGAAGAAGATCGCGCCGCAGCCGCTCGAGAACCAGCTCAAGGCCGACCCGCTGGTAGCCGAGGCGGTGATCATCGGCGAGCAGCGCAAGTTCCCCGCGGCGCTGATCGTGCCCGACTTCCCGCGCCTTGCTGCCTGGGCCCAACGCGTCGGCCTTCCGCCGCTTGCTTTCGAGCAGCTGACCGAGCGCCCCGAGGTGCAGCGCCTCTACCAGGACGTTCTCGACCGTTTGAACGAGTCGCTCGGCCCAGTTCGAGCGCGTGAAGCGCTTCGCGGTGCTACCTTCCGAGTTCACCATGGAGCGGGGAGAGCTGACGCCCACCATGAAGGTCCGGCGCCAGGTCGTGGAGCAGCGCTGGAAGGCGGTGATCGACCGGCTCTACGAATGGCCGGTCAGGGGGTAGCCGGGCGCTGAAGCCGCGGGGCGACCCCTCAGGGCCGCCCCTGGGTTGGTGGAATCAGAAGAGTTTGGCCTGGGGCAGCGGCCACCACCGCACCTGCACCTTCCCGATGATGTACTTCTTCGGTACCGGGCCCCAGTGGCGGCTGTCGGAACTGTTGTTCCGGTGGTCGCCCATCACGAAGTAGTAGCCCTCCTGGATCACCGAAGGACCCCAGTCGTCGTGGCTGCGGTACTCCTGGGGGACGTAGTCGTCGGGGAGCGGGACGTCGTTCACGTAGACGCGCCCGTCCACGATGCGGACGAAATCCCCTTCCTCGGCGATGATCCGCTTCACGAACGACTTGTCCGGGTTCACCGGGTAGTACAGCATCACGATGTCGCCGCGGCGCGGGGCACTGAGGCGATAGATGAGCTTGTTGACGATCAGCCGGTCCTGGTCCTCGAGGGTCGGCGCCATGCTCATCCCCTCGACCCGGGCGACCTGGAAGCCGAAGGTCACGATGAGCGTCGCGTAGACAGCCGCCGAGGCGACCGTTTTCACCCAGGCGAAGATCTCCTCCCGGATCCGCTGGACGAGAGCCGCCCTGTTCGCGCGGACGGCCCCGCTGGCCCGGGAAGGCGCGGGCGCCGGGACCGGCATCGACGAAGCGCCGGGCGCCGGAGCAGCGTCGGACGCGGCCCACGGAAGCCACGGCTCGGGGACCGTCGGACGGGCTAGAGCTTCAGGTACTCCCGCAGCCGCCGGGTCTGCGACCGGCTCACGGGGATTTCCGTACCCTTCCCGTCCTTCATCCTGAGGATGTAATTCCTGCTGAACCAGGGGACTATCTCCTTGATTTTGTTGATGTTGACCAGGTGGGAGCGGTGCACCCGCCAGAAGACCTCCGGGTCGAGCCGCCCCTGCAGCTCGTCGAGCGTCCGGTAGTTCGACGTCCCCGACAGCTGCCCGGTCACTATGGTTATCGTATCTCCATTCACCGACGCGTAGATCACGTCGTCTGCCTGTACGAGCAGGAACCGGTCTCCAACCTTGACGGCGATCTGGCCCCGGCGCCCCGGCGCCCTGCCCATCATTCTGACGATCTTCTCGAGCTGCTCGTTCACCGGGGCCGCGGGCTGCAGCTGCAGCCGGCGGCGGACGCGCTGGATCGCATGCTCGAGCCGTCCCGGCTCGACCGGCTTGAGCAGGTAGTCGACCGCGTTCACCTCGAAGGCTTCGATGGCGTACTGGTCGAACGCGGTCACGAACACCACCTGGCCCGGGTTCTCGCGTTCGAGGAGGCGGCGGGCCACCTCGAAGCCGCCAAGGCCCGGCATCTGGATGTCGAGGAAGATGACGTCGGGCCGCAGCCGCTCGGCCACCTCGAGGGCCTCGACGCCGTTGCCGGCCTGGCCGACCACCTCGACGTCGTCGAAGCGGGCGAGCTGGAAGCACAGCTCGTCGCGGGCCAGCTGCTCGTCATCCACCACCAGGGCTCGCATCTTCTCCTCCTCGTGAGGCCGGTTGCCGGCGGTCTGCCCGCCGGCAGCCGGAACCCGCCGCCTGACGGGTTCCGAGGGCCCCTCACGACTTCATGGCGACGGCCATCTCCGGGATCTCGAGCCGCGCACAGGTTCCCTGCCCCTGCTTGGAGGTCAGCAGCAGCGTCGCGTGGTCGCCGTAGGTGACCCTCAGGCGCTCGCTGACGTTGCTGAGGCCGATGCCGGCCGTCAGGGCGTTCTCCAGCTCGTCCGGCGCCATCCCCAGGCCGTCGTCAGCCACCTCGACGATGGACCGGCCGTCCTGGCGGAAGGCGCGGAGCGAGATCGTCCCGCCGCCAATCTTCTTGGTGAGGCCGTGCTTGATCGAGTTCTCGACCAGCGGCTGGAGGATCATGCTGGGCACGATGGCCTCGAGGGCCTCGGGTTCGATGCGCTTCTCCACGCGGAGCTGAGGGCCGAACCGCACCGCTTCGATCGCCAGGTACTGGTCGATCGTCTCGAGTTCCTCGCGCAGCGTGACGAACTGGTCGCGGCTCTGCAGGCGTTCGCGCAGCAGGTTCGACAGCTTGCCGATGAGCTCGCGGGCGGTTTCAGGCTGCGACCGGACGAGCGACGCGATGGAGTTGAGCGCGTTGAACAGGAAGTGCGGATTGATCTGGCTCGACAGGGCCTGGATGCGCGCGGCCATCAGCAGCTTCTCCTGCTCGACGAGGCGGTGCTCGATCCGGGCGTTGTCCCAGATCTTGATCGGGATCGCAACGCCGAGCACCGTGGCCAGGATGACCGCGATCGTCTGGCCGAGACCCTGCGGGTTCATGCTGAACAGGTAGGCGGTGCCGATGCGGTTCGCAATGGCGAGCCGCAGGAACTCGAACCCCACCGGGACGAGGAACAGGACGACCTGCCAATCGACCTGCAGCCGGCGGGCCAGCTTCCAGAAGCGCTCGTGCAGGCTCGTGAAGACGAAGGGAGAGAACCGCCACACGGCATCGCGCGGGCACAGCGCGCCGAAGCCGCCGCCGGCAAACCCGCAGCCGACCGCGAAGGGCAGGGCGGCGAACTCACCCGCCAGCACCGCCGGGAACCCGGCGAGGAAGCCGACGATGCCGCCGGCGTACGGGCCGGCAATCAGGCCGGCCACGAGGCTGGCCTCGAGCGAGAGGTCCGCGGCCTTGTAGGAAAGCAGCAGGCGGGCCACGACGCCGGCCATGACGGGCGTGCCAAGGCTGGCGGCGAAGATGAGACGCTCGGGCCAGGCCCGCCGGTCGCTCAGCAAGATGGCGCGAAAGCGGCGGTAGCGGACGAGGACGATTCCCAGAAGCGCCGCGAGCGCCAGCTTGACGACCAGCGTCGTCAACAGGATCTGAATCGGCGACAGCAGCCCGGGTGTCGGTGGCACAGCCGATGCTATGATAAAACGATTCGGGCTACCCGATCCTCTTCGTCCCCGGAGGCGAGCCGATGATTCGCGCGCTGGTGGTCGGCTTCTCGACGACCTTTCGGTACCTGTTCCGCAAGCCGGTCACGGTCAGCTATCCCGAGCAGAAGCTGCCGGTGTTCCCCAAGTACCGGGGGAAGCAGGTGCTGATGCGCGACGAGCAGGGGCTCGAGAAGTGCGTGGCGTGCGGCCTGTGCGCGGTGGCCTGCCCGGCCGACGCAATCTACCTCGAGCCGGCCGAGAACGACGGCACGGTGAAGGCGGGCCCCCGCTACGCCAAGGTGTACCAGATCCACAAGACGCGCTGCATCTTCTGCGGGTACTGCGAGGAGGCATGTCCCGTCTCGGCGATCTCCATGGGCAAGGACTACGAGCTGGCGGTGTACAGCAAGGACGACTTCATCTGGGACAAGGCCGACCTGCTGGTGTCGTCGTGAGTCCTGCCGACCATTCCTGATGCCCGGTTCCTTCCTCCGCGAGCTCGACGCCCGCGTCCTCGTCTGCGACGGCGCGATGGGGACGATGCTGTATGCCAAGGGCGTCTTCGTCAACCGCTGCTTCGAGTCATTGAACCTGGCGCAGCCCGACCTGGTGGCCGAGGTGCACCTCGAGTACGTGCGCGCGGGGGCCGACGTGCTCGAGGCGAACACGTTCGGGGCCAACCGGGTGAAGCTGGCCTCGTTCGGCCTGTCCGACAAGGTGCGCGCGATCAACGTGGCCGGCGCCCGGATCGCGCGGCACGCCGCGCGCGAGCGGTGCTTCGTCGCCGGCGCGATCGGGCCGCTGGGCATCCGGATCGAGCCGTGGGGCAAGACGGGCGTGGACGAGGCCACCGAGTTCTTTCGCGAGCAGGCGTCGGCGCTGCTGGAAGGGGGCGTGGACCTGTTCGTCCTCGAGACCTTCCGCGACCTGAAGGAGATGGGGGCCGCGATTGCCGCGGTGCGGGCCGTGTGCGACCTGCCGATCGTCGCGCAGATGACGATCGAGGACCACGGCGACACGCTCGACGGGACGCCGCCCGAGAAGTTCGGCCCCGAGCTGGCGCGCCTTGGCGCCCAGGTGGTGGGGGTGAACTGCAGCGTCGGGCCCGCGCCAATGCTCGAAACCATCGAGCGGCTCGCGGCGACCACGGACGTACCGCTGTCGGCGCAGCCCAACGCCGGCAAGCCGCGGCAGATCGAGGGACGCACGATCTACCTCTCGTCTCCCGAGTACGTCGCGTCGTACGCGCGGCGGTTCATCGCGAACGGCGTTCGCCTCGTGGGGGGGTGTTGCGGCACCACCCCCGAGCACATCCGCCAGGTCAAGCTTGCGGTCGGGGCGGCGGCGCTGAAGCCGGCCCGGCCAGCCTCGGGCGCCTCGCGCGCCGAGGCCGCCGAGCCCGGCGTCGAGCCCGTGCCCCGCGACGAGAAGTCGCGGCTGGCGCACGTGATGGCGCGCGGGACCTTCGTGCACCTCGTGCAGCTCGATCCGCCGCGGGGCTACGACGCGGCCGCCGTGCTCGAGGAGGCGCGCACCCTGAAGATCCAGGGGGTGGACGCCATCAACGTCCCGGACGGCCCGCTCTCGGGCGCGCGGATGAGCGCGCTGTCACTGGCCGTGCTGATCGAGCAGCAGGCGGGGATCGAGACGGTGATGCACTACGCCTGCCGCGACCGCAGCCTGCTCGGCATGCAGGCCGACCTGCTGGGCGCGCACGCGATGGGAGTGCGGAACGTCCTGCTGGTGACGGGGGATCCACCTCGCCGGGGCGACTACGCCTTCCCATCCGGCCTGCACGAGGTGGACTCGATCGGCCTGACCAACGTGGTCGGCAGGCTCAACCGCGGCCTCGACCTCGGTGGCGAGCGGCTCGAGCGGCAGACGGCGTATCACATTGGCGTGGCCGTCAACCCGACCGCGCTCGATCTCGACGAAGAGCTGCGGCGCATGGCCTACAAGGTCGAGGCGGGTGCCGAATTCGCCGTCACGACGCCTGTCTTCGACCTGCGGGCCTTCGACCATTTCATGGACCGCGCCGAGCGGTTCGGCATCCCGATCGTCGCCGGCATCTGGCCCTTCGACAGCGCCCTGAATGCCGAGTTCATGGCAAACGAGGTTCCCGGGGTGTCGGTACCCGAGGCGCTGCTGCGCCGGATGGCGCGGGCCGGCAACAAGGCGGCCGCGCTGGACGAGGGCGTGGCGATTGCTAGGGAGATCGCGGTGGCGGTCAGGCCCCGGGTGCAGGGGTTGCAGCTCGGGAATGCGTCGGGGCGCCTGGCCCAGGTGCTCCAGGTTTTCGACGCGGTCACGTAAGGTAACGGCACGCGCCCCGAGGCAACGCTGATATAGTAATGAGCTTGGCCGCAAGGCGCCGACCGCCCGAGGGGCGGGACGCAGGCCGAGGGAGAAGCGAATGGCCCTATTCGAACCGAGCGACAGACGCGGTCACGACGAGTACATTTCGTCGTCCGACGCGGCCACTCGGGCGCTGTCGGTCACCGCAGTCGAGAACGACTTCGTCGCCGGGGTCTACGAGAAGCTGTCGTCAGTGTACGACTGGATCTTCGGGCCGACGCTCCACCCGGGCCGGCTGCAGGCGCTGCAGCGGATGGGCATCCGCGAGGGTGACCGGGTGCTCGAGGTTGGCGTGGGGACCGGCATCAACGCGGCCTTGTACCCCCGGACCTGCTCGGTGACCGGCGTGGACCTGTCGGACTCGATGCTCGAGAAGGCGCGGGAGCGGGTGGCGCGCAAGGGGCTGACCAACGTGCGGCTGCTGCAGATGGACGCCGCATGCCTCACCTTCCCCGACAACTCCTTCGACATCGTCTACGCGCCGTACCTGGTGAGCGTGGTGCCCGACCCGGTCCAGGTCGCCCGCGAGATGCGCCGCGTGTGCCGGCCCGGCGGCCGCGTCGTGATCCTCAACCACTTCCGCAGCTCGAACTTCCTGCTCTCGCGGGCCGAGCGGCTCATCTCGCCCTTCACCGTGCACATCGGCTTCAAGGCCGACCTCGACCTGCCCGCGTTCCTCGCGCAGGCCGACCTGCAGCCCGTGTCGATCGAGAAGGTGAACGTGCCGCCGATCTGGTCGCTGGTGACCTGCATCAAAGGGGCTAGGGGCTAGCACTACTTTGTCAGATTCACTGAACCGTACGTCGATCCAATAAACCGTACTTGTACTTTCTCTGAGAGGTTTCTATCCTCTGATGCGTGGACGATGCGGCAGCCCGCGAGCTGCTGACACGACTCGGCGCATTCCTC
>JARKSS010000319.1 GCA_029974175.1 Vicinamibacterales bacterium | reverse complement strand
CATGTCGATCTTCAGAACCATCGCTTTCTTTCTGACTCTGATTGCCGCCTCGGTTTCCGCGGGCCAGCAGCCCGCCGCCCCCGCGCCCGGCTCCAGGCAAGTTGTTGCCCCGGCAGGGGCGTTCTCGGCGGAACGGCTCGCGCGGCTCGATCGCGTGCTTCAGCAGTACGTAGACGAGGACCGCGCGGCGGGCATCGTCGCGCTCGTGCTGCGCGACGGCAAGCCCGTCTACGACCGCGCGTTCGGCTGGAGCGACAAGGAAGCCGGGCACCGGATGACGACCGACACGATCTTCCGCATCGCGTCGCAGAGCAAGGCGCTGACCAGCGTGGCGGTGCTCTCGCTGATGGAGGAGGGGGCGCTCTCGCTGAACACGCCGGTGAGCGCGTTCATCAAGAGCTTTGCGAAGACGAGCGTGGTGGTGAAGAAGGACGGGGACGTCGCCACGGTTGCGGCCAGGCGGCCGATCACCATCCGCGACCTGCTGACGCACACGGCGGGGATCTCCTACGGCACCGACGCGACGGTGGCGGCGCTGTACGAGCCGAAGGGGCTCGGGCCGGCGGCAGGCTGGGGGTGGTACACCGCCGACAAGGACGAACCGGTATGCGACACGATGGAGCGGCTCGGCACGCTGCCGTTCGTCGCGCAGCCGGGCGAAGCCTTTGTCTACGGCTACAACACCGATATCCTCGGCTGCGTAGTGGAGCGGGCGTCGGGCATGCCGCTCGATCGGTTCATCGCCTCGCGGATCACCGGCCCGCTCGGGATGAAGGACACGCACTTCTTCCTGCCACCCGGGCAGCGGGCGCGGCTGGCGGCGGTCTACGGCAACGGGCCCGACGGGAAGATCGCGCGCGCCCCCGAGGGCTCGCGCGGCCAGGGCCACTACGTGGATGGACCGCGGAAGAGCTTTGCCGGCGGCGCGGGTCTTCTCTCGACCGCGCACGACTACGCGCGGTTCCTCGAGATGATCCGCCGGGGCGGCGAACTGGACGGCGTCCGCATCCTCTCGCCCCGCACCGTAGCGCTGATGACGACCAACCAGGTAGGCGATCTCTACCGGACGCCGGGCCTGGGCTTCGGCCTCGGCTTCGAAACCACCGAGCGTTACGGGGCGAGCGGCATGGCCTCGGTCGGAGCTTTCGGCTGGGGGGGCGCCTACGGAACGACCTACAAGGTCGATCCCCAGGCGCGGCTCGTGCTCGTCATGATGGTGCAGCTCCTTCCGAACACGACCGACATCGGCCAGAAGTTCCCGAACCTCGTCTACCAGGCGCTGATGGAGCCGGTGGAATGAGGACGCTCGCCTCCGTCGCCGTCGTGTCGTTGCTGCTCGGCCTTCCCGCCGCCTCGCGGGCGGCGGCGCCGGCGCCTGGCGTGCCGGCGAACGGGGGTGTGAAGGTCCCCGGCCCCTGGGTCGCCCTCCACGTCCTGAACTACGAGACCGATGCCGACCTCGCGGCGCTCGAACAGCAGCTGCCCGCGTTGGCCGCGCGGGGCGTGAACGTCCTCGTCCTCGAGGTCGACTACGCCTTCGAGTCGCTGGCCCTCGGGATGCCGAGCGTGCTCGGCCACCTGTTCACGACCTGGTCGAAGCAGCCGAATGTCGCCGACTGGCCTCCCCTCGCGGCGAACGCCAGCCTGGTGCGGCAGCTGGCAGGAGGCAAGGGCCGCTGAACCGCCGTCCCCTGGTGTCCTCCTAGCGCGCCAGGCCTGTCGGCACCCCGCCCTTCACGCGGCTTCTCTCGGCGGCGTCCATGAACGCCATGATCTCGAGGGTTTCTTCCGGGGGAACGGGGGGCTTGCCGGTCTGGAAGAACGCGACGATCTGCCGCACGAGGGGCACGTAGGAGACGTCCTTCACGGGGAGGTAGGTCACGGCCTTGTCGCCGTAGACCAGCGCCCCGTAGTCCTGCTTGCCCGTCCGCAGCCCCTTCACCGTGCCGATCCGGCCGTCCTTCCACACGCCGACCGCGAGGTCGTAGTCGGCGTTCGACGTCATGGTCACCGAGGTGCACCCGGGTCCCATGAGCGTGTAGAGAGTCTCCACCGCGTGGATGCCGTACCAGAACAGGCCTGGGTTGGTCGGCTCGAGCGAGGCAGGCCCGTGCGCCTCGACGCCGAGCACCTGCCCGCGCGCCGGGTCGGCCAGGAACTCCTGGTAGGCGCTCGCGAACCGCAGCGACGAGGAGCTGAACCACGGCGTCCCCGACTCCTGCGCCAGGCGCGCGATCTCCTTGGCGTCGGCAAGGCTGGCCGCCATCGGCTTGTCGATGAAGAGCGGCTTGCGCCGCCGCAGCACTTCGCGGGCCTGCTCGAGGTGCACCCTGCCGTCGACGCTCTCGAGCAGGACCGCGTCCACCAGGTCGCACAGCTCCGCGATGGTGCCGACGATCCGCACACCGTAGGTGGATTGCAGATCGGCAGTGAACTTGTCCACGCGGTTCGCGCTGGCCGGGACGTCGGGGCTGCCTCCCTTGAAGGCAGCCACGACCTTTGCGCCGGGAACGTGGCCGGGGCTCGAGGCGTCGTTCAGCGACCTCGTGAAGGCGATGACGTGCGACGTGTCGAGGCCGATGATCCCGATCCGCAGCTCCGCGGCCGAGGCAACCTCACCAAGAACACACATCAGCAGCCCCGCCAGGATCAGTACGCGCTTCATCTCCCGGTCCCCCTACTCTGACCTACGACTGTCCTAGAGAACCATCTCCCAGCCCTTCTCGTACTCCCGCTCCCAGTACTTGGCCGCCTCCGGGTCCCCCACCACGTGGCCCGTCGCCCTGTCGATGTTGATGCTCCTGCCGGTCCGGAACGCGATGTTGCCAAGCTGGCAGAGCAGGGTGCTGACGTGGCCCCCGTGGATGTCGGCGTTCAGGCTGGCGGTTCCGCGGATCGAGTCGAGGAAGTTGCGGACGTGCACGACGTCGAGGCTGTCGGCGGGGTTGGTCGGGTTCCGGGGATCGATGTCGGTCGCGCTCTTCACTTCCCTGACGACCTTCTCGTCGAGATCCTGGACGAGGTACCCGTTGCCGTCCACCAGCAGGCTGCCGTTCTCGCCGTGGAAGATCGCCCCCGCGCCTGAGCCGTCGATCGTGCGCCCCGAGCAGCTGCGCCCCTCCCACGCGATCGACACCTTCTCGGCGTAGTCGAGCGTGATCACCTGGGTGTCGGGCGGCTCCCAGTCGTCCACGAAGTGGAAGCGCCCCCCAGAGGAACCGACGCGGACGGGGTACTCGACGCCGAGGCCCCAGCGCATCAGGTCGAGCATGTGCGTGCCGTTGTTCAGCGCCTCGCCCGTCCCCCAGTGCCAGAACCAGTGCCAGTTGTAGTGAACCAGGTTGTCGCGGAACGGCCTTCGCGGCGCCGGCCCCTGCCACAGCTCGTAGTCGAGCCAGTCGGGTACGGGCGCTTCCTTTCCGAACCCGATCGACTTGCGGTTGTTGGTGTACCACCCCTTGGCGAAGTACGGCCGGCCGATGATGCCGCCGCGCAGCTCCTTCACCGCCTCGACGACGTTCGGCCACGACCGCCGCTGCGTCCCGAGCTGCACCTTCCTGCCGTACTTGCTTGCGGCCGCCACCAGCATCTCCCCCTCGGCGGGGCTGTGGCTGCACGGCTTCTCGAGGTACACGTCCTTGCCGGCCTTGCACGCGAGCAGCGTGGCCGGGGCGTGCCAGTGGTCGGGGGCGGCGACGACCAGCGCCTGCACCTCGGGGTCCTCGAGGCAGCGGCGGAAGTCGTTGGTGGTCTTCGGCGCGTTGCCCTGGATGCCGGCCACCGCCGCGGCGGTCTTCTCGATGGCCCGGCGGTCGACGTCGCACACCCAGGCCACGCGGCAGTCGGGCTGTTTGCCGAAGGTGCCGGCCAGCGAGTGGCCGCGCCCGTTCAGCCCCATCACGGCCACGTGGATGCGGTCGTTCGCGCCGGCAACCTGGGCCCGGCCCCTCGCGGTGAACCCGGGGCCGAGGCCGACGAACGCGGCGGCGGCCGCGCCGCCCGAAACGCTCCTGATGAATTCGCGTCGCGATCGCTTCATGACTCCCCCCTTAGCGCTCCCGCTCAGGCCGGGGATTGTACCACTCGAGGAAGCGCAGTCAGAGGCGCACAGGCGGGACCCCTGCCGGCTCACAGTCGGGCACTTCACCGGCTGTCCGGGATCCCTCCCGCCTGGATGGCGTCGCGGGCCGCGAACCACTCCGCGACCTCGGCGTCGAGGGCCGCGAGGTCGGGCCGCTCGCGCGCGGCCTCCAGCGCCTCCTTGTACTCCTGGTGCAGGTCGCCCAGGTCGATCCCGCTGCCCTCGCGCACGAAGATCGGGATCTGGTGCACCTCGGCGCGGACGGTGATGGTCTGGCCGCCCTCGTAGACGCGATCGGGGCGCCACGCGTCGCGCCAGCGCGAGCCGGACGGCAGGTACACCGTCGCCCGGCGCCGCCCCTTCTTCCAGATCGGTGAGACCACCAGATCGGCTCCGTAAAGATAGGTTTCCCAGTGGGTCCAGGCCTGGTGTGCCGAGGGGTCGGCCAGGAACAGGGGCCGAACGATCGGCATCCCGGTGGCGGCCGCCTCGCGGGCGTGGCGGTAGGTATAGTCGGCCAGCCGCAGGTGGAGGCGCGCGTAGAGCCGCCAGGTCGCGATCAGCCGCTCGTCGTAGCGGGGTTTGCGCGGCAGGTTCCAGAAGCCCGTGTTACGCGTCGGCCCGACCTCCATGATTGGCGTGAAAGCGCTGAAGGCGAGCCACCGCGCGCACACCTCCTGTTCCAGCAGCTGCCGGTTGTACCCGCAGGTGTCGGAGCCCCAGATCGGGTACCCCATCACCGACGCCCGCTGCACCGCGATGATCGACGCGCGCAGCCCCTCCTGCGTGCCGAAGACGTCGCCGCCCCAGAACACCCCGTAGGGGGCGCTGCCGGTGTAGGCCGCCCTGGGCATCAGCAGGAAGTCGTCGCCGCGGTGCTTCCTCGCCTCTTCGTACGCCGCCCGGAGGAACACCACCGGGTAGGCGCTCCGGTGTTCGCGCAGCGAGGTGCCGTCGAACACGTGGAGCGGCTCCTGCGGGAAGTCCTCGTCGGCGCGATCGAGTTTGAAGGCCGCCACCCCCAGCTTCAGCAGCTTCGAGAACCCTTCCTGCCAGAACGCGCGCGCCTCGGGGTTCGTGAAGTCGGCCAGCGGGTAGTTGTTGAAGTTCGGCCAGCGGTGGCCCGGCATGTGGTAGCCGGCCGCGAGGGCCGTGCGCGCCATCTGTCCCTGGAAGAACGGCCCAATCCACAACATCGTCCGGGTGCCCTGGCGGCCGAGCCACCGCACCATCTCTTCGAAGTTCGGAAGCCGCTTCTCGTCGATCTCGAAGTCGTCGTAGCCATGGCGGCCCGACCCCCACGGCCGGTCGATCCAGTACACGCCGTTCGGAATCCCGTAGGCCTTCATCATGAGGACGTCTTCCATCACGTCCGCGTTGAAGGGCCCCTTCACCCGCGTGCCGTCGTAGTAGCGGTCGCGGTGCACGTGCTCGTCGCGCCAGCGCCACGGCGTAAAGGTCCACTTGGGGGGCAGGATCGGAGGACCCGCGTCGATCGCGTGATCGCGGACGATGACAGCCGGGTCGGGATCGAGGTAGAGCTTCATCTCGAGCGACGTTCCCTCGAAGGCAATCGTCACCCGGTCGCGCGCGTCCACGCAGAAGCCGAAGTGCCCCCGCGTCGTGCCCTTCACGAACACGCCGTACCCCCGGGACGACAAGTAGAACGGCGCGTACAGCGAGGTCGTCCGCTTCATGATCATCGACACGCGCTGGCCGCGCAGGTTCATCGCCTTCTCGAGGCCGGGCAGCCACGAGCGCTCCTGCGGGCCGTCGACGACGCGCTCCATCAGGCCCGTGAAGTACTCGTCAGGCCCCGCGTCGATCGCCAGGCCCCACCCGCGCACGCCGCGGGACGGCTCGACCGTCAGCCGAAGTGCGCGGTGGTTGCCGTCGGACGAGACCTCCAGGCGGACCGTCCGCCCGTCGGCCATCTTCGCCTCGCCGACGCCCCCGGTGCCGACTCGCGAGGTCAGCGAGGCCGGCAGCCGGGTGCGCCCGCGCGCGGTCTCGTAGTAGAAGCGGTCGATCCGTAGCGAGGTGCGCCGCGAAGCCGAATGCGCCCTCAGGGGAACCGGGGCGGGAATCTCCAGCGAGGCGCCGGCAGACCTGGCGCCGGCGGCGGCGGGAAGAGGCTGCGAGACGAGGAAGACTGCCGGAACCAGGAGTGCGTACCACTTCATCGGGGCCTCCAGCCTTCGCGCCCGGATGATGGCGAAGGCTGCCCGGCGCGGCTCGAAGGAGCCGCGTGGGCGATGGCTGTAGCCGGGCAGGCCGCCCGAGGGCAGACCTGTCGCGAGCAGGACTCGGGGGCCGGCGCGCCAGCGCGCCGCGGTCATCGTGGGGTCGGTCGGTAGGGGGCGTCGAGGAAGGCGGATTGTAACACTGCCGGGCCGGAGGCGGAGGGGGCGGGGGCGGGGCGGAGAACGGTCGAGGTGCCTGATGCTGGCGCTCAGTTGAGCTGAACAAGGCCGCCCACCTTCTTGCTCAGCTCGTGCGCGCAGCCGGGTTACGTCGGGATCGGTGGCGGGACGACGGCCTTGGGGCGCCGGGCTCGAATGGCCAGGAAGACGCAGCCGACCGCGAGCGCGATGAGGGCGCCGCCCACCAGCGGGCGATACGCGAGCCAGGCGAAGGCGATCGTCACCAGCGACAGCACCGCGGCCCCGGCGAACGACAACAGGCCAATCCCGGCACCCAGCAGCGAGCCGACCAGGGGCACGATCGATCCCACCACCGAGATCGGACGCAGCACCAGGGCGAGCCCGAGGAACATCGCGAGGAACCCGCCCAGCCTCACCAGCCAGGTGGTGATGGTGTTCGCTTTGCGCGCCGCCGCGAACATCTCGCCGGCCGCCACCTCGCCCTCCTCCACCAGGAGGATGCTGCTGCCGGCCTTCGCCCGGTACGGCGTGAAGCTCGAGCCTCTCTGCTGCGCGACCACGCTGACGACCTGCGGGCGGGTGACCTCGAAGCGCACGCGCACGTCGCCGACGGCCGGGCTCGCGGGGTCGGCACCCCTGTAGAACATCCCCTGCGAGACGCGGAAGCCCTCCGCCCGCAGCCGTTCGGCGTCAGCCTCCTCGATCGGCCGGCGCTCGCCGCGCCCGATCTTCGAGACGATCTCCGGCGTAAGGGTGAAGGCGCCGCACGTGACCGCATCGGCCGTCAGCGTTTGCGACTCCCACGCCAGCGACGGAGGGTTCTCGTGCCCGGCGGGTTCGTGGAACTGGGAGGAATCCAGGTGACGGCTCGACCACGCCTTCGTGTAGGTGTAGGTGGTGACCGTTTCCTCCGAGCCGCCGAACTTCTTCCGCTTCTCCGACTTCGAGTCCTCGCGCCACTGGTAGGTCTCGGCAATGCGGGCGAGCCGAAGGGCCGTCTCCGACACGCCGAAGTCCTCGTCGGTCAGCTCCTGCCCGGTGGTGGCGAGGCCGGTCAGGTGAACCAGCTTCCCCTCGTTGGCCGGTGCCACTGCGTCGGCGGCCACGTCGACGACGCTGCGCTCGCCCTCGGCAAGGCTGCGCGCGCGGTGCACGGCCCGCCCCTCGTTCCACCAAAGGAGCGGGAAGGCGGCCAGGAACAACACCAGGCCGACGACGAGGCCCACGAGGGCCCCGCCGATGCGGGAGGGCAAGGACTTGCGGGTCGTGACGCGAACAGTGTCGGGCATCGTGCCCGGGATTGTAGCCGAGGTTGGGTGGGCTTGGGCCCTGAGCCTTGAGCCCTGCCTGCCCGCCGTAGCCGGGCGCAGCGAGCGCGAAGGCGGCAGCCCTGAGCCTTGAGTCATGAGCCCTGAGCCTACTGGAGGCCCGAACTGTTCGCGCGGAACATGCCGCGCGGTGTCGGCGCGGGGAGCGCGACGATGGTGGCGCCCTCGACCTGGACCGTGTCGCCCACCGAGAGCGGCGGCGCCAGCTGGATTGCCTCGAAGTTCACCAGCGCCGACTCGTAGGCGAGCATCGTCTCGAGCAGGTTCACCTG
>JARKSS010000309.1 GCA_029974175.1 Vicinamibacterales bacterium | reverse complement strand
CATGTCCATCTCCACCTTCGCGGACGGCTTCGGGCGGCGCTTCCGCCCCGAAGCGGATGGTGAGCCGCAGGTCGAGACCCTCTTGCTTTGTGAAGACCTCGCTCGCCTCGAGGGGATCGACCGCGCCCTCGCCGAGCGGATTGGCCAGCTCTCGAACTTCGTCCACCCCGGCCTGGCGGCCACCCGCAGCGTCGAGCACCGCCACGAGGGCCGCATCCTGACCTCTGAGTACGTTCCGGGAACGCGCCTGGCCGACGTCCTGCGGGCGGCGGAACGCCACTGGCTCGATCCCGAGCCGGGACCCGCTCTGGGGGTACTCCTCCAGGTGACCGGTGTCGTGGCGGCGCTGCACGAGCACAGCCGGCACGTGTCGCACGGCGCCATCGGCCCCGAGCGGATCGTCATCCGCAAGGACGGGACGGCCGTCCTCGTCGAGAGTGTGCTCGGCGCGGCGCTGGAGCTGTCTGGGCTCACGAGAACTGCCCTGTGGAGGCAGTATCGCGTGGCCGTCCCCGCCGTCGCCGGCGTCCCGTCGCTCGACCAGAGTACCGACGTGATGCAGCTCGGCGTGCTGGCGCTGGCACTGCTCCGGGGCCGGCTGCTCGGACGCGACGACTTTCCGAGCGGCCTTGCCGCACTGCTGCACGAGGCGGCCGTGGCCGACCCGCTTGGCCATCGTCCCGCCGTTCCCGTGGCGGTGCGATCGTGGATCGGGCGGGCATTGCAGTTCGATGCGCGTGCCGCCTTCCGCTCGGCGCGCGAAGCCGAAAGCGCGCTGGGGAAGGCGATTGCCGAGAGCGGCTTCGGACGGCCCTCGAACACGCTGGTCGCCAACTGGGTCGAGTCGGTACTGGCGGGCCGCCCGCTCGAGCGTCCTACACCCGCCATGCCGGTCCTTTCGCCGGCGGTGACCGCCACCGCTGCCGCGCCAGCTGGCGACTTGGCTTCAGCTGGCGCGCAGAGCCCCGCCGACCTGCCTCTGACCCAGTTGCCGCTTGCGAAAGCTCCAAGGCCGAACAGGAAGCGGCGCAGCGCTCAGGCTGTCGGCCGGCTGCTCCGCGCCGCGGCCAGCGCCGTCGGCTTGGTCGTTCTGTGGGGCGGTACCTATCTGGGAGCCCGTAGCCTGCTGGGATTCCCCTCGATTCTCTTCCCGACCGGGTACCTCACCGTCCAGTCGCAGCCGGCCGGCCTCGAAGTGCTCCTGAACGGGGAGCTGCAGGGCATCACCCCCGTGACGGTCGAGGTCAAAGCCGGGCGCTACACGCTGGCGCTGCGGTCGTCTCGAAGCACGACACTGGTGCCGGTGACCGTCGAGGCCGGTACCTGGCACACCGAGCGGATTGAGGTCCGCAGGGGGCGACGGCCGCTGCGTACCAGCACCGTCCGGAGCGGGGCGCCATCGCAGTATTCCGGACTGTCCAAGGCGGCAAGTAAGTAACTCTTGCCCGGCTGCATGGCGGCCATTCGCCCGGGCCAAGAGTGCCGGCGGAGGCCCGGTTTCCACGCCGACGCCACTAGTTCTTCGTTTTCAGTAACTTGCGCAGATCCGAACGACGGCAGAGGTTGACTGCCCGGCCAGGCAGCCCTTGGCGCGCCTTTCGCCCTTGTCGCTGTCGATGACGCCCGGGTTTCCCCTCGCCCTCAACGCCCTTCTGGCTCGTGCCCGCCCGACTCCCGCCGAAGCGGTGTCGATCGTGCTGGAGCTGTGCCGGCAGATCCGGCCTGCCACCACGGCGGCGATCACGCCTGCCGTTTCGCGGGCAACCGTCCTGCTCGACGCGAACGGGACGGTGGCAACCCGGGGGGGCGCTGTCACCGAAGACGACCAAACGGTTTCGCTGCTGGGTCATCTCCTGCTCGAACTGGTCGAAGACCGGCCCGAAACCAGCCGGCTGCGTCGGATTGCGGCGCGCGCGACCCGTTCGCTTCCTGGCGGCTCGCGAAGGGCCCTCTCGGTTCGGCGACTGGCCTCGGCGCTGCGCCGAAACGCGCCCTCCGACCCCAAGGCAGCCGTGGCTGCCTTCGTCCGTCGGGCCAGTGGGGCCGTCGTCGAGCCGGCTGCCCCCGCGCTCGAGGAACCGCGCGGCATGGCCTCGGTGGCGCGCGGCGCAGCGCGCCTGCTCATGCCGCTGTGGCGGCGCATCGCCTGAGCCGATAGGCGGGTTGGATCGACCTCCGCTTTTCGATACACTGCCGGGCCATGCGTCGTTTCGTGGCTGCCATCCTGCTCGCGGCCGTCCTGGGCGCCTGCGGCTCCGACGCCCCGACGCCGGTGCCGCAGCTCCGGGCGGCCGACGTCTTCCTGACTCCCGACACTGAACTGATTGCTGGTCGCGTACCCCCAAGGGCGACGCTCGAGGCGGTGCTGCGTGAGAGCCGCCTGCGTGAGGACCTGGTCCCGAAGGTCGTGGAACTGGCGGCCTCGGTCTTCGACCCGAGGCGGCTGCGCGCCGACAACCCCTTCAAACTCGAACGCACCCTCGACGGGCTGCTCCGCAGCTTCGAGTACGAGATCGACACCGACAGCTTTCTTCGCATCGTCGGGCTGAGCGACGAGCATCCGGCGAACCTGCGCGCCGAGATCGTCCCTTACAAGAAGGAACGGGTCGTCACCACCGCATCGGGGCTGATCAACCGCGAGGCATCGTCGCTGTTCGCCGCCATGGAGGTGGCGGGGGAAGGGCCGCAGCTGTCGATCGAGCTGGCCGAGGTCTTCGGCGGCGAGATTGATTTCAACTCGGAGCTGCAGCCGGGCGACACCTTCCGGGTGGCCTTTGAGAAGGTGTATCGCGAGGGGACCTTCTCCGGGTACGGCAGCGTGCTGGCCGCCGAGTTCGTCAACGTGGGGCGCCCCTTCAAGGCACTGCGCTACACGGTGCCTGGCGGCAGGCCGGCGTACTACGACGAGCAGGGGCGGTCGCTCAAGCGTTTCTTCCTCAAGTCGCCGCTCAAGTTCGAGGCTGCGATCTCGTCCCGGTTTTCGTATGCGCGCCGCCACCCGATCCTGCGGATCGTGCGGCCGCATCTCGGCGTGGACTACCGCGCGCCCGTCGGTGCCAGCGTGGTGGCGGTCGCGAACGGCACGGTCATCTCGGCGGGCTGGAACGGCGGTGCGGGCCGCATGGTGACGCTGCGCCACCCGGGGGGATGGGAGACGATGTACATGCATCTCTCCTCGATTGCCGTGCGCCGCGGGCAGCAGGTCTCGCAGGGGCAGTTGATCGGGCGCGTGGGCAGCTCGGGGTTGTCCACCGGGCCGCACCTCGACTACCGTGTGCGCCGGAACGGCCGGTACCTGAACCCGCTGGTGGTGCACCGTTCGCTGCCGCCCGGCGAGCCGATTCCTGCGGCGCACATGGCGGCGTTCCGGGAGGAGTTCGAGCGCGCCTGGGCGCTGCTCCCGGCGGCCGAGTCCGCGCCGGTGGAGGGCGGGCCGGGCGCGGTGACGGCGGCCAACGAACCGGCCGCAGATCCGCCCTTGCCTGATAACGTTCGGTAATCTACCCTAGCTGGCGTCAGATTATTGCTTCAGTCCGCCCTCCTGCAACTTTTGCGCGGCCGCGCGCCGCCGGCGAGTCACAGCGATGTCCAGAATCCGTCCCTTCACCGCCTTGAGGCCGCGGCCGGACAACGTCGACCGTGTGTCGGCGGTTCCCTACGACGTGGTGAACACCGAGGAAGCGCGCGCCCTGGCCGAGGGCAACCCGCTCAGCTTCCTGCACGTCTCCCGTGCGGAGATCGATCTGCCCCCCTCGGCCGACCCGTACTCGGACGCGGTCTACGCGAAGGCGCTCGAGAACTTCCAGCGGCTGCGCGCCGAGGCGCCCCTGGTGGTGGAGGAGACGCCCTCGCTGTACTTCTATCGCCTGAGGATGGGGAGCCACGAGCAGACAGGGCTGGCGGCCTGCTACTCGGTGGAGGAGTACGAGGCGGGGACGATCAAGAAGCACGAGAAGACGCGGCGCGACAAGGAGGACGACCGCACGCGGCATATCAGCACGCTGCGCGCGCAGACGGGGCCGGTCTTCCTGACCTACCGCGCGTCGGCCGCGGTGGACGCGATTGCCTCGCGGGTGACGGCCGGGGCGCCGCTCTTCGACTTCGAGGCCGCCGACGGGGTGCGCCACACGGTCTGGCGCGTGTCAGGGGCAGACGTGGAGGCGCTGGTGCGGGCGTTCGCCGAACTGCCGTGCCTCTACATCGCCGACGGGCACCACCGCGCGGCCAGCGCCGCGCGCACGCGGAAGCATTTGGCCGGGCTGGAGCCCGGCGTCCCTCACCCCGAGGCCGACTGGATGCTGGCGGTGGCGTTTCCCGACGGCCAGACGGCGATCATGCCGTACAACCGCGTCGTGAAAGACCTGGGTTCCTACACGCCCGAGACGCTGCTTGCGGCCCTGCGCGAGACGCTGCGCGTGGTCGAGGGGCCGGCCAGCCCCGCGGCCAAGGGTGAAGTCTCGATGTATCTCGGCGGGCGCTGGTACACGATCGCGCTCCAGCCGCCCGAGGGAATGGCGGACGTGGGAAGCACGCTCGACGTCAGCCTCCTCCAGGCGCAGGTGCTGACGCCGTTCCTGGGCATTGGCGACCCGCGCACCGACAAGCGGATCGACTTCGTGGGCGGCATCCGGGGAACGGGCGAACTGGAGCGGCTGGTACGGGAGGGGAAGGCGGCGGTGGCCTTCTCGATGTTCCCGGTCGGGGTGGACGACCTGATGCGGATTGCGGACGCGGGCGAGATAATGCCTCCGAAGTCCACCTGGTTCGAGCCGAAGCTGCGTGACGGACTCCTTTCCCATCTCATCTAGCCGCCCGCGAGGCGCGGCCAACAAGGACGGGCAGACATGAAAGTCCTGGTGGCGGACAAGTTCGAGAAGAGCGGCATCGAGGGGCTGAAGGCGGCGGGCTGCGAGGTCGTCTACGAGCCCGACCTCAAGGACGCGGCGCTCGCCGAGGCGCTCGGCCGCACGGGCGCCGACGTGCTGGTGGTGCGCTCGACGCCGGTGACCGAGCCGATGATGGATGCCGGGCGCCTGGCGCTCATCGTGCGCGCGGGTGCCGGTTACAACACCATCGACGTGCAGGCCGCGAGCCGCCGCGGCATCTACGTGTCGAACTGTCCCGGCAAGAACTCGGTCGCGGTGGCCGAGCTGACCTTCGGGCTGATGATCGCGCTCGACCGCCGGATCCCCGACAACGTCGCCGAGCTGCAGCGGGGAAAGTGGAACAAGAAGGAGTACTCGAAGAGCGCGCGGGGGCTGGCGGGCTCGACGCTCGGGATACTCGGCTTCGGCCGGATCGGGCAGGAGGTGGCCAAGCGCGCCCTGGGATTCCAGATGAACCTGGTCATCTGGAGCGAGCTGGGTGTTCGCCAGAACCGCGATTCGATCCCGGTGGACCTCCCGCTGCTGCTCGAGATGCGGCGGGGCCAGGACGCCTCGAGGTCCATCCAGGAGCGGGTCTCGGTGGTCAACACCCCGGCCGAGGTTGCCGCGCGGTGCGACGTGCTGACCATCCACCTGGCCGCCAGCCCGCTCACCAAGAACATCGTGAACGCCGGGGTGATCGACCAGCTGAAGCCGGGCGCGTACGTCATCAACACCGCGCGCGCCGACGTGGTCGACTACGACGCGCTGGCCAGGGCGGTGGTCGAGAAGGGCATCCGGGTCGCCGTCGACGTGTACCCCGGCGAACCCGCGTCGGCCACCTCCGACTACGCGCACCCGCTGCTCGGGCTGCCCGGCGTGTACGGGACGCACCACATCGGCGCCTCCACCAACCAGGCGCAGGAAGCGATCGCGGAGGAGACCGTCCGGATCGTCAAGGCCTACAAGGAAACCGGGCGCGTGCCGAACGTGGTCAACCTGGCGAAGAAGTCGCCGGCCACCCACTCGCTGATCGTGCGGCACCGCGACCAGCCGGGCGTGCTGGCGAGCCTGTTCTCCAAGCTCGCCGGGGCAGGGATCAACGTGCACGAGGCCGAGAACCTCGTCTTCGAGACCGCCGAGACGGCCATCGCGCGGATCAACGTCGACCGCGAGCCGTCGGCCACGCTGATCGACTCGTTCCGCGCCGACTGCGCGGCGGTGTTCGAAGTGAAAATCGTCGCCCTGGCGGCGTAGCGGCGGCCCTCGTGACTTCGAGTTCGCGACCTCGTGACTTCGAGTTCGTGACCTCGCGACATGACTTCGTGACTTCGTGGACCTGGAGACTACCATGGTGACCACCACTCGCGTGTTCAACTTCTCGGCCGGCCCCGCCGTCCTGCCGCTGCCCGCCCTCGAGGAAGCGCAGCGCGACCTGCTCGCGCTCCCCAACGTCGGGATGTCGGTCCTCGAGATCAGCCACCGCTCGAAGACCTTCGAGGCCATCATCCAGGAGTGCGAGGCGAACGTCAGGAAGCTCGCCAACATCCCCGAGAACTACCACGTGCTGTTCCTGCAGGGCGGCGCCACCACGCAGTTCTCGATGGTGCCGATGAACCTGCTGCCTCCCGGCGCCTGGGCCGACTACATCGTCACCGGCTCCTGGTCGTCGAAGGCGGTGAAGGAGGCGAAGAAGGTCGGTGCCGTGAACGTCGCCTTCGACGGCAAGGGCGAGAACTACGTCCGCGTGCCGAGGGCCGACGAGCTGAAGCTCTCGAAAGACCCCGCCTACGTCCACATCACCACCAACGAGACGATCCACGGCGTCGAATTCCACGAGCTGCCCGACGTCGGCGACCGCGTGGTGGTGGCCGACACCTCGTCGCACATGTTCAGCCGGCCGATCGACGTGACGAAGTACGGCCTCATCTATGCGGGCGTGCAGAAGAACCTCGGCCCGGCCGGAGCGACCATGGTGATCGTCCGCGACGACCTGGTGAAGAAGGCGGCCGAGTACCGGGGGTACGCGAACCTGCCCGTCATGCTGCAGTACGGGGCCCACGCTGCCGAGAAGTCGCTCTACAACACCCCGCCGGTGTTCACCATCTACATGGTGGGCCTCGTGATGAAGTGGCTGGTGGGGCTCGGCGGCCTCGAGGCCATGGAGCGGATCAACATCCGCAAGGCCGAGAAGCTGTACGCCGAGATCGACCGTACCGGGTTCTACCGCGGCCACGCCGCCAAGGACAGCCGCTCGCGGATGAACGTCACCTTCCGGCTGCCGAACGAGGAGCTGGAGGCGCAGTTCGTCAAGGAGTCGAAGGCGGCGGGGCTCGACGGGCTGAAGGGCCACCGGTCGGTGGGCGGCCTGCGCGCCTCGATCTACAACGCCTTCCCCGAGGAGGGCGTGGACGCGCTGGTGTCGTTCATGCAGGAGTTCGAGAAGAAGAACGGCTAGCGGAAGGGGCGGCCTCGTGCCGGCCTGAGACGAAGAACGAAAAGGGCCGGGCGTCGCGATGGCGCCCGGCCCTTCCTTTCTCGTGTCCCGCCGCCCCGGCTGTCCGCTGTCAGCCGTCGGCTACTACTTCTTCACGTACTCCTGCACGAACCTCCCCACCACGTCCTCCAGGTCGGGCTTGCCGATTTCCTGGAGCTGGTAGGTGACTCGCACGGTCGGCTGCACGATCTTCACCACGCGGTTGAGGTCGATCGGGGTGCCGATCACCACCACGTCGCACGGCACCTTCGCGATCGTCTCTTCGAGGTCCTTCACCTGCTGCTCGCCGTACCCCATCGCCGGCAGCAGCACGCCGATGCCGGGGTACTTTTCGAACGACTCCGTGATCGTGCCGACGGTGTACGGCCGCGGGTCGACCAGCTCGGAGGCGCCCAGCTTCTGGGCCGCCACCGTGCCCGCCCCGAACTTCATCTCGCCGTGGGTGAGCGTCGGGCCGTCCTCGACAACCAGGGCTCGCCTGCCGGTCACCAGCTCGGGGTGCTGCACCGTGAGCGGCGAGGCGGCGTCGATGAGGACCGCCCGGCGGTTCACCTTGCGGACGTTGTCGCGGAGCGCCCTCACGGCGGCCGGCTCGGCGCTGTCGATCTTGTTGATGACCACCACGTCGGCCATGCGCAGGTTGGCCTCGGCGGGGTAGTAGCTCAGCTCGTTGCCCACCCTCAGCGGGTCGGCCACGACGATGGCCAAATCGGGCCGGTAGAACGGCATGTCGTTGTTCCCGCCGTCCCAGATCACCACGTCGGCCTCGGCCTGCGCCTGCTCGAGGATGGCGCCGTAGTCCACGCCGGCGTAGATGACGATCCCCTCGATGATGTGGGGCTCGTACTCTTCCATCTCCTCGATGGTGCACTTGTGCGTCTTCAGGTCATCCAGGCTGCCGAACCGCTGGACCTTCTGCTTCTCGAGGTCGCCGTAGGGCATCGGGTGCCGCACGGCCGCCACCTTCAAGCCGTGGCGCTGCAGCAGGTGCGCCACCCGGCGGCTGGTCTGGCTCTTGCCCGACCCGGTGCGGACGGCGCAGATCGAGATCACCGGCTTGGTGCTCTCGATCATCGTCGGCCCGGCCCCGAGCAGCTTGAAGTGGGCGCCGGCGGCGTTCACCAGCGCACCGCGGCTCATCACGTACTTGTAGGAAACGTCGCTGTAGGCGAAGACCACCTCGCGGACACCCTGCTCGCGGATCAGCCCCTCGAGCTCGCACTCGGGGACGATCGGGATTCCGTCGGGATAGAGCCGGCCGGCCAGCGACGCCGGGTACTTGCGGCCGTCGATGTTCGGGATCTGGGTGGCCGTGAAGGCGACGACCTCGTACTGTTCGTTGTCCCGGTAGATGGTGTTGAAGTTGTGGAAGTCGCGCCCCGCGGCCCCCATGATGACGGTCTTGATGCGCTGCATGAATGGATACCCCTCAACCAGGAATCGGGAATCGGGAATCGGGAATCAGGCCACGGCAACGCGGACCGTGCAGGAACCCTGAACCCCGAATCCTGAATTCCGAATCCTGAATCCTTCACTATTCACAGACCACCCGCTCCACGCGCTCGACTGCCCAGTCGATCTCGTCGCGCGTGATGACCAGCGGCGGCGCGAACCGGATCACCCGCTCGTGGGTCTCCTTGCAGAGCACGCCTCCCTCCTTCAGGCGCTCGCAGTAGGGGCGCGCCGGCCCCTTCATCTCGAGGCCGATCCACAGGCCGCGCCCGCGGACCTCGTGGATGGCCGGGCTCGAGATGCGCTTCAGCCGTTCCAGGAAGTACGCGCCCAGCTCGGCCGAGCGCTCCACCATCTTCTCGTCCACGAGCGCGGCGAGCGCCGCCCGCGACACGGCGGCGGCGAGCGGGTTGCCGCCGAACGTGCTGCCGTGATCGCCGGGCCTGAAGACACCCAGCACCTCGTTCGAGGCAAGCACCGCCGACACCGGGTAGAAGCCGCCCGAGAGCGCCTTGCCGATGATCACCATGTCGGGCCGGATCCCTTCGTGCTCGAAGGCGAACAGCTTTCCCGTCCGCCCGAGACCCGACTGGATCTCGTCGGCGACAAACAGCACCCGGTTCTTTCGGCACGCCTCGAACGTTTCGCGCAGGAACCCGTCGGGCGGCACGACGATTCCGGCCTCGCCCTGGATCGGTTCGACCAGGAACGCGCACGTGTTCGGCGTGATCGCCTTCGCGACCGCGGCCGCGTCGCCGTAGGGCACCACGCGGAAGCCCGGCGTGAAGGGGCCGAACCCCGCGCGGTACTGTGCCTCGGTCGAGAAGCTCACGATGGTGACCGTGCGGCCGTGGAAGTTGTTGGCGCAGACGATGATTTCAGCCTGCCCGTCGGGGATCCCCTTGACGGTGTACCCCCACTTGCGGGCCGCCTTCACCGCCGTCTCCACCGCCTCGGCCCCCGAGTTCATCGGGAGCGCCATGTCGTACCCCGTCAGGTCGTGCAGGTCCTTGTAGAGCAGGGCGAGCTGGTCGTTGCGGAACGCGCGCGACGTGAGCGTGACCTTGCGGGCCTGGTCGAGCATCGCCTGCAGGACCTTCGGATGGCAGTGCCCCTGGTTGACCGCCGAGTAGGCGGCCAGGCAGTCGAGGTACCGGCGCCCCTCGACGTCGTACACCCACACCCCCTCCGCCCGGCAGATCACCACGTCGAGCGGGTGGTAGTTGTGGGCGCCGTACTTGTTCTCGAGCTCGATGTAATCGTTGGTCTGCATGTTGTGTCTCTCCAGCCCCAGGGGCCCCGGGCCCTACTCCTTGTCCAGCACCATCGTCAGCAGCGCCATCCGGACGTAGAGGCCGTTGTTCGCCTGGCGGAAGTAGAGGGCGCGGGGATCGGCGTCCACGGCCTTGTCGATCTCCACCGTCCGAGGCAGCGGGTGCAGGATCAGGGCATCGCGCTTCATGGTCTGCAGCACCCGCGCATCGATCGTGTAGCGGTGATGGGCGGCCCGGTCCTGCATCCGCTCGGGCAGAATGCGCGTGAGGTACACGACGTCCACCTCGGGCAGCACCTTCGAGGCGTCGCGTTCGAGCGCGTACCAGACGTTGTGTTCGTCGAGGTGCTCCAGGATGTCGGGGCGCATCTGCATCTCGGGCGGGCTGACGAAGTAGATCTTCACCCGCTCGAACTTTGCCAGCAGGTAGGCCAGCGAGCGCGCAGTCCGGCCCCGGTCGAGCTCCCCGATGAACGCGATGCTCAGCCCCTCGATCGGGCGCTCGCGGTAGATCGTGTACAGGTCCAGCAGGGCCTGGGTCGGGTGCTGGCCCCCGTTGCCGTCGCCCGCGTTGATCACCGGAACGGCCGAGACCTCGGCCGCCCGTCTCGCTCCACCTTCCTGCGTGTGCCGGATGACAATCACGTCGGCGTACCCGCCGAGGATGCGGATCGTGTCCTCGAGCTGCTCGCCCTCGACCTCCGAGGAGAAGTAGCTCGCCTGCTCGGTCGAGAGGACCTTGCCGCCGAGGCGGTACATCGCCGCCTCGAACGAAAACCGGGTCCGGGTCGAGGGCCGGTAGAAGAGCGAGGCCATGATCCGGTTCTGGTAGTCGAGCATGCCCCCGCGGGCCGCCACCCGCTCCATCCGGCGCGTCCGGTCGAACAGCTCCATCAGCAGCGGCACGGTGAACTGCTGCGACTCGACGACGTGCGACAGGATCATCGGCCACCCTCCGCCTTCGCGGCTTCCTCGCCCTCCGCCCTGGTAATGTGCGTGCCGGCCTCGCCGCGCACGGCCTCGAGGAGGCGCTCGTACGACGTGATGATCACCTCGCGGCCACCGGCGTCGAGGAACCGCAGCGCTGACTCGATCTTGGGGCCCATGTTGCCCGGGGGGAACTGCCCGGCCTCGAGGTGCCGGCGCATCTGGCCGGCCGTCACCCGGTGAAGGGGGCGCTGCGTGGGCCGGCGATAGTCCAGGTACACGCGGTCGGCGTCGGTCGAGATGATGAAGGTGTCCACGCGCAGCCGGGCCGCGAGCAGCGCCGAGACGCGGTCCTTGTCGATCACGGCTTCCACGCCCCGCAGCAGCCCCTCGGGCGTCCGGACCACCGGGATTCCCCCGCCGCCCGCCGCAATCACCAGGACCCCGTGCTCGAGCAAGCCGGCGATCACCCGCTCTTCGACCAGCTCGAGCGGTTCGGGCGACGGGACGACGCGCCGGTAGCCGCGCGAGGCATCCTCGACGACCGTCCACCCGAGTTCGCGGGCACGCTCCTCGGCGTCGGCCCTGGAGTAGAAGGGGCCGATCGGCTTGGTGGGGTGTCGCCTTGCCGGGTCGTCGGCCGAGACCACCACCTGGGTCAGCAGGGTCACCACCGGCCGATCGAAGCCGGCGGATGCCAGCGCGTTGTGCAGGGACTGCTGGAGCAGGTAGCCGATCTCCCCCTCGGTGGAGGCATCGCAGACGTCGAGCGACTGGCTGTACACCTGGTCGGAGGCGCGCTCCGAGCGAAGCAGCGCGGCGCCCACCTGCGGCCCGTTGCCGTGGGTGATGACGAGGCTGTAGCCGTCGCCCACGAGGCCCGCGATCGCCTCGGCCGTCCGCCGGGTGTTGGCGAGCTGCTCGGCGATGGTCCCCTTCTCGCCGGCGCGAATCAGGGAGTTGCCGCCGATGGCGACCAGTGCGCGGCGCGGCATATCAGGATTCGGGATTCAGGATGGCCCTTCCTGGCTCCCAGCCCCCTAGCTCCTAGCACTACTATGTCAGATTCTCAGCGGCGGATTCCGTTGAAAACTGACT
>JARKSS010000308.1 GCA_029974175.1 Vicinamibacterales bacterium | reverse complement strand
GCCTGCGCTACCGGCCTTGCCGCTGAGGCGAACGGGTCAGTTCGGCGACGCAGCGAAGCACCCGCTGTCGCCTCTCCATACACTCTTGCGACCCAGACACGCCGGTGAACGGGAAGTCGCGGTGTTTTGCAGCTGCAGCCCGACGAGGCGATCCGGCCGCCGCCTTGCAGCGAAGATGCCGGCTACCACTCCAACCCAAGGCCCGGTCCACAAGGCAGGGGATGCGGTATGCCCCTGTGCAATCGGCCCCGCCTCGCCGGGGCCCGGGAGGTCGAGATGGCAAGAGCGAAGAAGCCCGTTCCCGACGAGTACCACACCATCACCCCGTCGCTCACGCTGGACAACGCCGCGCAGGCGATCGACTGGTACACACGGGCGTTGGGCGCGAAGGAGATCGAGCGGATCGCGGGACCCGACGGCAAGATCATGCACGCCGAGCTGCAGATCGGAAGCTCGCGCCTCATGGTGAACGACCCGATGATGGGGTACCAGGGCCCCCTCGCGATGGGGGGATCCCCCGCCGCGTTCTACGTTTACGTCGAGGACTGCGACGCCGTGTTCAACCGTGCCGTCGGCGAGGGAGCCAAGGTGCTCCCCGGCATGGGCCAGCTGGCCGACCAGTTCTGGGGTGACCGCTCGGGCAGCTTCACCGATCCGTTCGGCTACCGCTGGACGATCGCCACCCGCAAGGAGGATCTTACGCGCGAGGAGATCGACCAGCGGATGGCGGTGTGGATGAAGCAGTTCACCGAGCAGGCGAAGTCTGCCCACCAGTAGGACGGCAGGGGGCGGGCATGCGATGATGAAAACCGCCCCCCCGCCCGCATGCCCAACCTCGACCTGAACGTCGTCGATCTCAACGTCGCGGCCGTCGTCGCGATCTTCGCGGGCACCTACCTGGTGCTCGCGCTGGGCCAGTCGCCCTTCTTCCGCATCGACCGCACCGGCGCCGCACTCATCGGGGCCATCCTGATGGTGGTGGTCGGGCGGCTGTCGCTCGACGAGGCGTGGCGGGCGATCGACCACCGGACGATCATCCTGCTGTTCGGGATGATGGTGCTGGTCGCAAGCCTGCGCCTGGGATGGTTCTTCCGCATCCTGGGGCGCCGCGCGGTCAGGAGCATCGGGCATCCCGCGGCGCTGCTGGTGGCCGTGGTGTTCGTCAGCGGCGCCCTCTCGGCCCTGTTCGTCAACGACACCATCTGCCTGATCTTCACGCCGCTGCTCATCGAGGTGGCGGCCGCGCGGCGCCTGCCTGCCCTCCCGTTCCTGCTCGCCCTGGCCACCGCCGCGAACATCGGCAGCACGGCCGCCATCACCGGCAACCCGCAGAACATGCTGATCGGGAGCCTGTCGGGCATCTCGTACGCCTCCTTCATGGCAGCGCTCGGCCCGATCGCACTTGTGGGCCTGGCACTCGACTCGGCCATCCTGCTGATGCTGTTCTGGCGCGAGCTCAAGCCCACGCCCTGGACGGCGGGACCCGAGGCCATCCGCCCCATCCACCGGGCGCTCACGCGCAAGGGGATCCTCATCGCGGCGGGAGTGCTGGTCGCCTTCCTCTCGGGCGTTGACACGGCGCTGGTGGCCGCGGTGGCCGCCGCGGCGGTGCTGGTCACCCGGCGCGTGAAACCCGAGAAGATCTACCGCCAGGTGGACGGCGGCCTGCTGGTGCTCTTCATGGGCCTGTTCGTGGTGATTCGCGGCGTCGAGGCGGCCGGGATCGACCGCTGGCTCTTCGACCTGCTCCGGCCGATCGGCGTGGACACGGTGTGGGGGCTGACCACCGTCGCGGTCGTCCTTTCGAACCTGACGAGCAACGTCCCGGCGGTCATGCTCTTCAGCCGGGTCGTGCCGCATCTCTCCGACGCCCGCGACGCATGGCTGACGCTGGCCATGGCCAGTACGCTCGCCGGCAACCTGACCATCCTCGGCTCGATCGCAAACCTGATCGTGGTCGAAGGGGCAAGGCGCCACGGCGTCCGCGTGACGTTCCTCGAGTACTTCCGCGTGGGGCTGCCGGTGACGCTGGCAACGCTCGCCTTCGGCGTGTGGTGGCTGTCGTAGGGTCGGGGGGCAGGGCCAAGGCCCTGCCCCACCGGCGGATTGGCTACCGTTCGGCAGCAGCCCTGGAGGGTTGCCTTACTTGAACTTCCGCACCCGGCCCAGGATCTCGTCGCGCATCCGGTTGATGTACCCCTCGACGAAGACCGCCGGGTCGATCGTCGTGTCCTTGATGAGCGGCGTCAGGTCCATCGCGTAATTGAGCAGCTCGACGGTGTCGGTGCCGTGCGAGGCGTAGTAGGTGGCATGCGCCCGGCGCCGCCCCTGGGTGGCGAGGTCATAGCGCTTCCCGCCGGCAATCTGCGAGTCGAAGACGCCGAGCAGCGCCGCCTGCAGGTTCTCGTGCGCCGACACGTCGAACCCGACCTTGTCGGTGTCCACCATCCAGTCGAGATCGCGCCACACCTCGCAGCCGTAGAGCGTCTTGGGGCGCTCGGCCTCGGGCAGGCTGCGGATCGCCTCGATCACCCGCAGGGCCGTCGCCACGTGGGTGTCGTGCTTGTCGGCGAGGTTGTGCGTGTACACCACCTCGGGGCGGGTCGCGCGCAGCAGGTCGGCGATGTCGTCCTTCGGCCGGCTGTCGGCAGGGTTCTTGACCGCGCTGCTCGGGTAGTCGAGCAGCACCTGCGCCGCGTAGTCGCCGACGTAGGCCGCCTTCTTCTGCTCCTTGCGCCGGATGACCCGCATCGCCTCGTCGGTGTAGTCCTTGTACAGCTCGTCGCGCGGCGAGCCGGCGCCGTCGGTGACGACCACGCCGGTGAACCACTTGTCGGGCTGCTGGAACGCCTTCAGGATGCCATCGAAGGCCATGATCTCGATGTCGTCCTGGTGCGCCGATATCGCCAGGTGGGTCGTGCAGGCCAGCGCCTCGTCGACCGGCACGTTGTCGGGAACGAAAATCTCCGCGGTTTCGAGTCTCGGTTTCATTTCTTCTCTTCTCCCTCGAGCGCCGGCAGGCTGGCAGCCGCGATCGACTGGCCGACGCGCCGGCTCTTCTCGTCGGGAAGCTGGATGTTGACGCTGGCGGCCACCTCGGGGAACTCGGCGGACAGGACGCGCCGCGCCTCGTCGAGCAGCAGCGTGCCGCCCCGCCCCGAGGTGCAGCGGCCCAGGATCAGGACGTGCCGCAGCGGGTAGAAGTCGGCGTAGTGGGCGATCGTGTAGCCGAGATACACGCCCATCGTCCGCCAGATGGCCTCGGCCCCCTCGTGGCCCGATTCGAGCAGGGCCTGCGCAGCCTTCAGCTTCTCGGCCGCGACCGCGTCGGGCAGCTCGATGCCCGCGGCCGGCGCCAGCCGGAAGACGCACTGCTGCGAGAAGTACCGCGCGCCGACGCCGCGGTCTCCCGACCACTCGTCCTCGGGCGCGCCGGGCTGGTAGTCCACCGGGGCGAACGCCAGCTCGTTGAGCCAGCCGGTGATGTTCCCCTCGGCGTTGACGTAGCCGGCGGCCTCGCTGGAGCCGAGGGCGATGCCGAGCACGCTGTGGTCCTCGAGCGACATGGAGCCGGCCAGGGCCGTCACGTCGCCGTCATTGACGATGGAGAGCGGCACCCCGAACTCGCGCCGCAGGCGGTGGAAGAGCGACCGCACCTCGCCGTACCGCTCGCGCGGCACCGCGCGGAAGAGCGAGGCCACCCGCACCGTGTCGTTCACGTACACGCCGGCCGAACTGCCACCGATCGCGTCGAGGCGCGGCATGTGCGCCGCCGCCGTCTCGAGCGCCGTCCGGATCTCCCGGTAGTGGTACTCCGGGTCGGACTGCGTGGACGGCGTCCACACGACCTCCTCGGAGTAGACGGCCTGGCCGTCGATCACCGCCGAGACCTTCCGGTCGGAGGCGCCGAGGTCGAAGCCGATCCGGCACCCTTCGAGGTGACGCCCGAGCGGCTGCCCGCTTTCGCGCGCCGCCGGCACCTCGGACGGGTCGCACGGGATCACCGTGAAGGTGTGCTCGTAGACGTCCTCGCCCATGAACTGATAATCGAACGCGCGGGCGCCGCCCGGGGCGTAGGTGTCTCGGATGTGGGCGCCGATCGCGCGGGGACCGCCAATCCAGGAGCGCCAGCCGCCCCACTGCCAGAGCAGGAACTTGAACAGCCGCTCGGCGTAGGGCAGGCTCGCCTGGAACCGCGGGTGGGACTCGGGAAACACGCGTGTCTCGAACCGGGAGACCGCGCCGTCAGAGCGTTCCATCGCAATGACGAGGGGCACCCCGCCGCCCGCCTCGCGCACCTCCCGCGCGAAGGCGCGGTTGGCAAGAACGGGCGGCCGGAAGCCGGAATCCAGCGGGGGAACGATGCGGGGCTCAGGAAGGATGAATTCGTGACTCATGCACCCACGATCATATCCACAAGGGAAGGAAAAGGGAAAACCGGCCGGCTGCAGGCGGGAGGATCGGGAACGGGGGGGCCGGGAGACGGGCGGTCGCGCCGTCTCCCGTCACTCGGACAGGTAGGTGTACCCCTCGAGCGCCTCCTCGTAGCGCTTCATGAAGCGGCCCGACTCGGCGATCGTCAACCGCTTCTCGCGCAGCGCCGCTTCCACCGCGCGGCGCACCCGGGCCACCATGTCCTCCTTGTTGGACTGCACGTAGGACAGGACCTCGGTCACCGAGTCACCCTCGACGACGTGCTGCACGGTGTAGTCGTCGCCTTCCAGCTTCACGTGCACCGCGTCGGTGTCGCCGAACAGGTTGTGGAGGTCGCCCAGGATCTCCTGGTAGGCGCCCACCAGGAAGGTCGCGATCAGGTATTCGCTCCCGTTCGGCGGGTGCAGCTCGAGGAACCCCTTCACGTCGCGCAGGTCGATGAACTCGTCGATCTTGCCGTCGCTGTC
>JARKSS010000295.1 GCA_029974175.1 Vicinamibacterales bacterium | reverse complement strand
GAGGGTCACCCGCAGTCGGCCGGTGCCGTCTTCGTCGACCTCGAGGCGGTAGGCGCACCCGAGGTCGATGGCCACCGCCGAGGGCGTCTCGATGAAGAATTGCCGCGGCGATGCCCAGATGAACGCGTCGAGGCTGCCCCGGGCCAGCGCAAGGCGGTGTTCTCCGGGGCTGTCGCTGATCACTTGCAGGCGCGAGAGCGGTCCGACGCGAAGCGTGCCAATCTCGCCGGCGCTCAGCCGGGCTGAAGCGCCCGGGCCGGTCTCAAGCCAGCGGCCGGGCGGGACGTGCATCTCGGCCTCGATTGGCTCGCTGGCGATCCGCGCACTGCCGCTGACAGCGGCAGCCTTCCACGCGCCGGCCGAAACCGCGGCGGTTGGCGTTGCCGGATGAGGCCTGGTCACCCAGGTGCCAAACACCATCACCGCGATCGAGGCCGCGAGCGCCAGCGGAACGGCCAGGCGACGCCAGGTGCGCGCTTGTTCGCGAGCCTGGCTCGCCCGCGCCGGCGCGACGAGGGTCAGCGGCCGGCCGCGGTGACGCAGCTCCGACAGCACGCCCTCCAGTGCCTCGACATCGGGGTCGGGCCTGCCCGAGCGATCCCAGAGGTAGTCGCCGCTCATTGCTTTCCCCGCTTCACCTCGAGCTGCTCGCGCAGCTTCTTCATTCCCCGGTGCAGGTTGACGCGGACCGATCGAGGAGTGAGGCCCGTCTGCGCCGCGATCTCGGGGCCGGTCATCCCCTCGACCAGCCTGAGGGTCAGCGTTTCCCGGTAGGCCGCCGGCAGGCGCTGGATGGCTTCGAGCGCGGCCAGCGCCTCGGGACTCGGCCCGTTCCCGCGCGACTCCGCTTGCTCTGCGCCGTCGGAACCGGTGGCCGCCTTGCGGCGGTGATAATCGGTGGCACGGTTGCGGGCGATCGCGGCCAGCCATCCGCCGAAGGCGCCGGCGTCACGGAGCGAGGGCAGGCGCTCGAGGGCGGAGAGGAAGACGTCCTGCAGCAGGTCGTCAACCTCCTCCCACCTCACGCGCGCGAGCAGCAGGCCGTGCACCATCGCGCCATACCGCTCGTAGAGCAGGCCGAAGGCGGCGCGGTCGCCGCCCTGGGCGGCCCTCACGAGGTCGCTGTCGTCCACGGCGCGGATGGGTGTCGCCTGGCCCAAGACCAGAGCATGAACGAACGGGACGCTTCCTGGCAATTTCGGAGTTACCCCAGCTGGCGGATGTTCCGGGCCAGCAGCACGTCTCGGTTGGCACCCGCGCGGGCGCGGTCGGCGTGCGACCTGTACGCGCGCTGGTCCTTGTCGGCGACGATCAGCGCCGCGCCGAACTCGAGCGACGCATCGTTGGGCCGCAGCGCGAGGCTCTTCTTCACCATCACGTAGCCGTCCTGGCCGGCGACCAGCGGCTCGAGTGCCGCGCGCTGCGCTTTGAACTGCGGCACCATCGTCAGCTGACGCAGCGCCTCGACCAGGTAGCCGGCGTCGAAGAGTGCCAGCGGATCGGGTTCCTTGCCTGCCGAGCCCACGGCGCGGGCGGTCAGACGATCGAGCAGCTGCCGGGCCACGGCGGCGTCGCGCCCGGCGTAGATGACGGCGCGGCGCAGCGTTTCCATGCGCACGATGACTGGGGTGGATGGCGCGAGCACCGCCTCGGTGTCGGCTACGAGCGACTTCAGCTGATAGGAGGGGTCGGTGTCGAACCAGGACGACCTCCCGTCCCAGGGCAGCGATCGCTCGGAGCCGATGTCGAAGGGATGACAGAGCAGCGGCGGGCCGGCGAATGCAGCCGTCGCGCCGGCCAGGGCGACGATCAAGGTGACGGCGAGCACGCGGCCCGGGTGGTGCGCCCGGCCGGCGATGGGGGTGGAACGGCTGTCCATGGGGGCCTCCTCGCGCCCGTGGCGCATTCACGGCGAGACGTGTCGTCTCGCTGTGGAAAGGACGCCCCCACGCCGTCAAGTGTTAACGGCGGATCACGATCCCCGGCTCGTGTCGCTATCTCGTCCGGACGGGCGCAGCCGGCTTCGAGCGGTCCTCGTAGGGCCGCAGGATCCACTCGAAGAAGACCCAGGTGCGGTTCCACGAGTCGATCTGCGCCGGCGAGTCCACTCGCTGGAGCGTCTGGGGGTCCACGCGCCGGCTGAAGGAGTGGCCCACGCTCGGACCCCACGGGTCGGGGTCGACGTAGACCTTCGTCTCGGCCAGGTCGGGCTTCCTCGACCGCAGCGCGTCCACGATCATCTGGTTCTCGTCGTAGTAGACATCGCGGTCGTTGGTCGCCACGTGCACCAGGAGGGGCACCTCGAGCTTGTCCACGTGGTACATCGGCGAGCGCTCGATGTACAGCTCGGGCTTCTCGAAAGGCAGCCCCTGGATGCGCTTCTGCGTCGCGAAGTCCCACTGGTAGCGCGGGCCGTAGCGCGACAGGCGGTAGAGGAGGTTGGTGACGGGCACGATCGCGGCACCGGCCTTCAACGGGTGCTCGTCGCGGCAGACCGAGAGCAGCGTGATGTAGCCGCCGTGGCTCCATCCCATCATCCCGACCCGGTCGGGATCGACGTGCGGCAGCGTCCTCAGGTAGTCGTACGCCGAGATCGTGTCGTCCACCTCGTAGCCGCCGTAGTCGATCGCCTGGTGGTGCACTTCGCCGTAGCCGATGCTGCCGCGGTACTCGGGCGCGATGATGACGTAGCCCCGTTCAACCGCCTCCTTCACGAAGGGAAACATGGTGATCCCCCAGTTCCCGTGGACGCCGCCGTGCACCCAGATCATCGCGGCGTGGCCCCTGGGCCCCCGCTTCTTGAGCGGCTGGAACAGGTAGGCGGGGATGTCCATGTCGCCGATGCGGCTGCGGTAGCTCACCTTCTGGTAGTCGATGACGCCCTTGCAGGCGTCTGCGTAACGGGCCTCGGTCGCGAGACGCGCCTGGATGTCGGCCTGGTAGTTCCGCCCCGGTGACTGGAGCGCGGGATCGGTCGGGACGTACAGTAACCGCGCCCGTTCGAGGTCCATCGGGATCTGCTGGCGCGCATCTCCAGGCCGGATCTCGATTTTCATCTTCTCCGGCGAGGCGGGCTGCTGCTGCTGAGCGGTGGGCGCCTGCGCCCCGGCCGAAACGGTGGTGGCAGCGGCGAACAAGCCGATCGCGATCACTCTTTTCATCATGGTCGTCCTCTGAGGCGCACGAACCGAACGCCGCACACTATACCAACCCCGGTCGTGACAGCCGGCGAGTGAGCTTCAGGCCAGCGACCCGTTTCTCCTATCGTTTGTAGACCGGGTAGGCCGGGCGCTTCGGGGCAGCCGGAGGTTTCTTCGCAAGCTCGGCCATCACGATCTCGATCGCCTTGTCCAGCTGGGGGTCTTTCCCCTGGCGGACGAGGGCCGGGTCCTGCTCGACCTCGATGTCGGGGGCGACGCCGACGTTCTCGGCGATCCACTGGCTGGTTGCCGGGTCCCAGACGGCGGACGAGGGCGCCCCGACATAGCCGCCGTCCATCAACGGCACGCCGGCGGCGCGGCTCACGAGGCCGCCCCACGTGCGCTTGCCGACAAGGGGCCCAAGGCCCGCCTTTCTGAAGTACCACGGCATCGCGTCGCCGCCCGACCCGGCCATCTCGTTGATGAGCATCACCTTCGGATCGAAGATCGCCCCCTGCGGCTGCACTTCGTTCTCGGCGTCGCGCGTGGCGACCATGCTCATCACCCGCCGCCCCAGCATCTCGACGATGTCGGTGGCAAGGTTGCCGCCGCCGTTGAACCGCTCGTCCACGATCAGGCCCTCCCTGCCGACCTGCGCGTAGAAGTAGCGGTTGAAGTTCGTGTAGCCGCCGCCGGCGGTGTCGGGCATGTAGATGTAGGCGATCCGGCCCCCGCTCACCTCGTCCACGTAGCGGCGGTTGTCCTCGATCCAGGCGTAATTGCGAAGCGCCTGCTCGCTGGCCACCGGCACCACGATCACCTCGCGCGAGCCTTCTTCCGTGGGGTTCGGGCCCACGCGTAGCCTCACGCTCTTGCCGACGGTCCCTTCGAAGAACGAGTAGACGTTCTGGGCGGTGGTGACCGGCCGGCCGTTCACGGCCAGCAGGTACTCACCGGCGGTCACGTTGACGCCGGGGCGCGTGAGCGGTGCCTGGAGCTGCGGGTTCCAGTTCTCGCCGCTGTAGACGCGGGCGAACCGGTAGCGGCCGGCGTTGGTCGAAAAGTCTGCGCCGAGCAGGCCCGTCTGGACCCGCCGGACGTCGGGCAGCGCGCCGCCTCCCACGCCGAGGTGGCTGACCGTGATGTCGCCGAGCATCTCGGCAAACAGGTAGTTGAGGTCGCTGCGCGAGGCGACACGCTCGAGGAACGGCTCGTACCTCTTCTCGGCGGCCTCGAGATCGAGGCCGTGGAAGTTGGGATCGTAGAAGAACTCGCGCTGGATGCGCCAGGCCTCGCGGTACATTTGCCGCCACTCGGCGCGTGGATCGACGCGGACCTCGATCGTATCGGTGGCGAGGGCCCGGGAGGGCGGCGCGGACGGTGGGGGTGAGGCGGGCGCACCGGGCGCCGGCATCGGGCGCAAGGGGGCGATGTACCACCGGTCTCCCTGGCGGTAGAGCATCTTCTCGCCGTTGCGGGTCACCTCGAAGCTGCTGACGCCGCTGATTGCCACGTCCGAACGCCGCGCCTTGAGGTCGTAGCGGTGGACGGTGAGGCCGGCCTGCCCGCCGCCGCCGAACGGCGCCGGGGCCTCGACCGCCAGCAGGACGCCGGGCTTCCCCGCCTGCAGCGAGACGTAGCGACGGGCGGGCATCGGCATCGAGAGCACGCGCTGCAGGATCCCGTCGAGGTCGATCTTCACAGGCGCCGGCGACTTGGCTCCCTTGCCCTCCGCCTTCGCGGCCTCGCCGCTTCGGCTGACCGGTTCGCCCTTGACTTCCGCGTCCTTGGCTTCTTCCGGCTTCGTCTCGCGTTCCCCTTCCGGCTTTGCGTCAGCGCCCCGAGCGGGCTTCTCTTTCTCTGGCGAATCGATGGGTTCCTCGTCGCTCTCGGGGACCAACGGCGAGGGTTCGTCCTTCGACAGCACCACGAGGTACAGGCTGCCCGACATGGGACGGCTGAAGCTGTGAATGTCGGGTTGCAGCGAGGCCCCGGCATCGGTGCTGGCGGCGAAATACAGGTACTTGCCGCCCGGGTCGAAGACCGGGGCGCGGGCGTCGCTCATCCCGTCGGTCACCTGCGTGCTCTTCGCGCCGTCGATCGAGTAGAGGAAGACGGCGCCCATGTAGTTCTGCAGCCGCTTGGTGTAGGCAATCCACTTCGAGTCGGGGGACCAGGAGGGGCGCAGCAGGTCGCCCGATCGGCTCCAGAAGCGGTCGCGGTCGATGCGGACCGGCTTGCGCGAGTCGAGGTCCACGAGCCACAGCGTCTGGTGGCTGTCGATGTAGGCGATGCGCCGGCTGTCGGGCGACCAGCGCGGGGAGAAGTAGATGGAGGGCTTCTCGCCGAGCGGGATCTTGATGACCGGGCCCGAGCCCGACTGCGGTGCGACGTGCAGCGCGTATTCCCCCGACTCGTCTGAGAAGTAGGCGATCGACTTGCCGTCGGGCGACCATTCAGGGTCGCGCTCCATGATGCCTGGCGTCCCGGTCAGGTTGCGCGGGTCGCCCTTCTCGGCCGGCACGGTCACGATGTCGCCGCGGGCCTCGAACACGGCGCGGGCCCCCGTGGGAGATACGTGAGGGTTGGTCACCGCCGTGCCCGCGCGCTGCAGGCGCTCGCGGACCTCGGGGAAGTCGGCGGCGATGGTCACGGGCACGCGGCTTCGCTTGCCGGTCTGCAGGTCGTACAGCCCGAGCGACCCGAACTGCTCGTAGACGATTGCCCCCGGTCCGGCGGAAGCCGATTTCACGTCGAGGCCCCCGTTCTCGAACAGCCGCGTCGTCTTCTTCGTCACCGTGTTGTAGGAGAACAGCGTCGCGCGGCCGTCGCGGTCGGAGATGAAGTAGATCGTGTCGCCCACCCACATCGGGTTGTAGTCGTTCGACCCGTCGCGAGGCAGCTTCTCCACGCGCGAGTCGGCCAGCGTGGCGATCCAGACCGGCGTCGCCATGCCGCCGCGGTACCGCTTCCAGGTGTTGAACGCCCGCTGGAGCGGCACGTAGGCGATGCGGGTGCCGTCGGGCGAGAACGCCCCCTCGGCGGCCATGTGCAGCGGCAGCTTCTCGGGCAGGCCCCCGTCGAGGCCCACGGTGAACAGCTCCGAGAACCGGGAGTACGCCGTGCGGCCCGAGGCAAAGAGCACCCGCTTGCCGTCGGGCGTCCACCCCATCACCGTGTCGGGAGCCGGGTGCCGGGTGAGACGCCTGGGCTCGCCGCCTTCCGCCGGCATCACGAAGACGTCCACGTTCCCGTCGTACTCGCCCGTGAAGGCGATGCGCGTTCCGTCGGGCGAGAACGACGGGTTCGTCTCGACGCCGGGCCCGGCCGTCAGCCTCCGCGCGGGGCCCCCCTCGCGGGGGACGCTCCACAGATCGCCGCCGTAGACGAACACGATGTGCGTCCGGCTCAGTGCCGGACGCTGCATCAGCAGCCGGTCGTTGCCAGGTTCGGCGGCGGCAAAGGTGCCGAGGACGATCGCCGCGGTGACGAGCCAGGACTTCATGGGGGTGCTCCTCTGAGTTTGCATCCGAAGGTCCAGGATGGCAGGCAGCGGCGATCGCCCAGCGCCGGGGGCTTCAGATCAACGCCTGCGCGGTCCAGCCCGCGCGCACCAGCTCGATTTCGCTCATCCGGCTCGTGCCCAGGCCGAACTTCTCGTCGGCCATCTGCACGCAGAGCGGCGGCGGCGACAGCGGCCAGTCCTCGCCGCGCAACGCCTTGCGCTTTGCCGTGATGATCTGGAGGCCGACCGCGTCGGCGGCCACCGGGTCGGTGCTGGCAATCAACCCCTTGTAGTCCCACAGGTAGCGCGGGTCGGGTTGCGGCCCCTTGTCACACAACGGGCGCAGCGCGTCCACGAGCACGAGCCGCGTCTTGTCCTTGACGCCCGGCAGGAGCCAGGTTTCGGCCAAATCGGCGTTGTGCTCGTTATGGTAGCGGGCGGGCGAGTCGGAGTAGGTGATGTAGAGCTTCATCACCGTGCCGAGGCCGGTGAGCCAGTGCGCCTTCAGGGCGGGCAGGGCTATCAGCGCCGTGCAGGCCCGCGGCTTGTCGATCCGCCCCTGCGCGTTCACGATCTGCCCGCGCGGGATCCCCGCATCCACGAGCGCCTTCACCACGGCGTCCGCCAGTTCCTGGTGCGTGGGGTTCAGGTGGGGGGTGGTCACGAGGCCGACGATGTCGGTGGGCTTGAAGAGCGACTGCCAGGCCGCCCTCGACGCCTTCTGCCCGGTCATCCTCGTCACGGTCTCGGCGAGCATGCGGTCGAGGCAGGCGATGTCCACGTCGTGAGCGGCGTTCAGCACCGCCTCGTCGCGAACGAGTACGACCCGCGCCGAGCGAGGTGGCCTCTGGGCTCCCGTCCCGCAGGCAGCCGCAGCAACCGCAGGCGTCAGGGCGGAGCCGGCGACGACGGACCCAAGGGTGCCCCGGACGAAATCGCGGCGGGTGATGTTGCGCATGCGTCCTCCCGTATCGTCGGTCCAGGCAGACGATCCGCCCGGCCGTGCGACGGGCCGTTGCCTCGATCGGTCGTGGCGAACGGACCCATCTCTTTCGTGCAGTCGGCTGGAACCCTGGGCTTCAGCCCCGATTCTGCCGGAGCGAACACGCTCAACCCAAGTGATTTCTGCGGCTAGAGCCCCGCCCCACCGCGGCCGGGTGCTTCAACCAGCGCCCGCGCGGCGTCGCGGGCCGGCGCGTCGAGCGCGATCGTCAGCATCGCGCCGTCTCGCCGGTACGCCGCCCAACCCTCCTCGATCGGCGCCGACCCCTCGTCCTCGACGCCAGCCGCCTTCGCCGTCTCTGGAAGGTAGGCCTCGCGGAAGGCGCGGAGGGCAACGGCCGCCCGGTCGACGGTTGGGTACCTTAGGACGATGAGACGGGCAGCCCGGCCGCCCGGGCGGGGCGGCCGGCATTCCGTGGTCACGCCCTCGACGTCGGGACCAAGGCCGAGGACGTCGCCCGCAGCCAGGAAGTAGGCCGAGTTCAGCACCAGGTGCGAGCGGAAGAACACGAGGCGATCGGGTCGCGGTGACCAGCCCGCCGGGGCCCGCACCTGGCTCACGAGTTCCGGGACGGCGTCACCCCGGCGACCCTTCGCGATGGCGCGGCCCAGGGCGAGGACCTGCTCGCGTGACGCGGGTGACTCGCGGGAGGCGAGGACGCGGGCGTAGAGGTCGCCCGCCCGGAGGCGAAGCAGGCCGCCCCCGTAGAGCGCCTCCGGGAAGCGGGCCTGAGGCTGGCCGGCCGGGTCGAGCGCCACCGGTTCGCCTCCCCAGTCGGTGGACAGCAGCCCGAAGGCATCGTCGGACGACCCCATCTGGTAGACCTCGACCAGGATGGTGCCGAGCGACGCGTCGGCGGCCTTGTACTCGAGAACGTCCAGGTGACCGAAGCGGTACGCGAGGTACAGCTCGCCGCCGCCGTCCATGTAGTCGAAGATTGTCGCGGCGGTGATCCGTCTCGGGTTCTCGGGCCTGGCCCACGGCCCGGCCTGCTTCGGCAGATCGATCATGGGCCCTCCAGCGGCTTCGCTCGCCAGCGCCGCCGTTGCCGGACCGGCGGACCGTTCGTCAGCGGGCCGCGCGCACCCGGCCAGCACCGCCAGCACGAGTACCGCCAGCAGCGTCAAAGCTTTCTGCATTCGGCACCCCCGGCGCAGGGCTGAAGCCCTGCGCTTGCCGCTGATACCCGGCAGCCTGCAGGGGATCAGCGGCAACAGCAGGCCTTTGGGCCTGCTCCTCACCGCAGAGGCCTGCTCCTCATGGATCCACTTTCGGGAATTCTGTGATCCGGATGTTCGTACAGCCGTACGGGATGAGCGTGATGTCCTCAACCGGCTCGGGCTGCGCGGGGGGCCGGTTGGTCCACGCCACGTCGGCCGGGGAGATTTCCGCCGCCCAGCCGCGCAGCAGCTTCCAGTTCGGCAGCTTGCGCCCCTGCGCCGACGCCACCATGCCGGCGCCTTCGGGCGAGAAGGGGCGCTCGCCGACCGGGCGCTCCTCGAAGCGCAGGGTGCGCTCGGGGTGTTGCTCGTCCACGATCAAGCCGTAGTTCCAGGGAGTCGTCGGCCGCACCTCGAAGTCGGCGTGCGGCAGCTCGCGGTGCGGCTTGTCGGCGTTCACGCGCGTCCACTCCTCGCCGATCTTGAGGGCGTAGACGAGCGGCCCTCGCTCGACCGCCGCCAGCTCGTTGTAGCCGCGCACGACGGCCGGGCGCATCGGGAAGTGGACGTGTACCTCCACCGCGCCCTGCCAGACCCGCTCGATGCGGTGCAGCGTCCCGGCCTTCATGGGCGACTCGCCGCCGCCGGCCACACGCACCGTCGCTCCCTCCGCCCAGGCGGGGACCCGCAGCACCAGCGGGAAGCGGGCCGGGCGCGCGGGGGCCACCGTGATCCTCAGCGTTTCCCGGAACGGGTAGTCGGTGTCGAGCGAGATCGAGACCGGCGTGTCCCCCGACCGGAACTCGGCGCGGCTCGGCGCGTAGGCGACCGCGACGATCCCCTCGTCCGGTGTCTTCATCCAGAGGTGCGCGGCCAGCTTCGGCCAGCCCTGGTGCATGTTGGCCGTGCAGCAGCCGAAGTTCGGCTCGAGGCCGTAGAGATTCGACTCGGGGCCGTTGGTGGTGAACTGGTGCTCGGAGTTGCTCGTGCACTGCACCTGGTTCACCTGCTGGTCGTACTGGTGCGCCCACATGTCGGGGGCGAAGGTGGCGGGCAGCGCGTTGAAGGCCACCCGCTCGAGGCGGTCGGCGAACCAGGGATCGCCGAAGACCGAGAACAGGTGCTCGAGCGAGTACATGAACTCGACCACGGCGCACAGCTCGGTCCCCTGCAGGGGGTTGCGGCCGGCAAGGCACTCGTCGCCGGTGAACATGCCGGTGACCTGGCCGTGATGCCGGTCGAGCAGCTCGATCATTGCCCGCGCGAACGCGCGGTCGCCGGGCTGCTGGTCGAGCCGCCACGAAAGGGCCGCCGCCTTTGTCGCCATCGCGGTGTTGACCACGTGCTTGGTCCACTTCCAGAGGCCGCGACGCGGCGTCGGCAGCGTGATGTCCTCGGTCTTGTACAGGGCCTCGAAGTCCACGCCCTGCGCGCGCAGCTTCCGCGCCAGTTCGAGGAGCCACGGCTCGCGGGTGCGCTCGTACACGTAGAACGTGGCGACGAGCCCCTCGTACCACCGGAAGCGGCCCCAGTCGTAGAGCGGCGTCCGGTCGAGCCCGACGAGCATCGCGCGCAGGCTCCTGGCCACCGCGTCGAGCACGCGGGCGTCGTTGGTCAGCTCGTGGTACTGGACCAGCGCCTTGTTCACGAGGAGGATCGCCCACATGTCGTAGCGCTTCGCGACCGCGTCCTCGGGGTACGGGCTGTACCACCCGTCGGGGCGCTGGTTCGAAACGATGTGCCCGACATGTTTCGTGATGCGCGCCTTCATCGGCGCGTCGTCCAGCAGCCAGGCGAGCGGGATGGCGCCATCGAGCCAGTAGGGCGCCCGCTCCCAGCCCTCGGCGTCGCCGCCAAACCACTTGCTGTTCGCCACGTCGGGCCAGAACTCGTCGAGGTGGCCGCTCAGGCCGTCGGCCTGGATCCGCAGCTGGCGCCGCAGCCAGCCGGACGGACGGATGGCGCCGATCGGGAGCGGGCGAAACGCCGGATCGGCGAGGCCGCCCGGCGTCGCGCCGCGGACCGAGGTCCTCGAGGCCTGCGTTCGACCGGCAACCGGCACCGCCGCCGCGGCCACGCCGCCCGCGACGGTCCCCATGAACTCCCTCCGGTTCAGATCAGCCATGGTTCCTGCCACTCCCAATCGTTACGGCCGCCTCCGGCGTTCAAACAAAGCCGGTGTCGCGCGATGTCCGACACCGCCTCGTGCGGAACGCCCGCTCCGGACCCGCCTTCTGATCCCTGATCCCCGATCCCTGATCCCTGATCCCTACTCACCGCACCGGGGCCTGCTGGGCGAGCAGCTCGCGGACGGTGGCGGTGAGGACGCGGTAGTCGGTTTTGCCGCTCGGCATCCGCGGCAACTCGCCGACCACGACGAACGCCTTCGGCAGGGCGATGCGGGGGAGCGATCCGGACATCGCGGCAAGCACGGCGCGCTCGTCCACCGCCTCGGTGACCGCGGCCACAACGCGCGAGCCGCGGCTGGCGTCGGGCACCTCGACCGCGGCGCCGAGGACGCCCGGCGGCAGCACCCGTTCGAGCACGTCCTCAACCTGGACGAGCGAGACCATCTCGCCGCCCACCTTCAGGAAGCGCCCCAGGCGGCCGACGTGCCACAGGTAGCCGTCATGGTCCATGTACCCCATGTCCCCGGTGTCGTACCAGCCCTGGCGCACGCGGTTGGCGGTTGCCTCGAAATCGTCGTAGTAGGCCTTGATGACGCTTTCGCCCTTCACGAGGATCTTGCCGATCTCGCCGACACCGCACGGCTCGCCCGTCTCGTAGTGCTCCATCCTGACCTGGATGTTGGGCAGCACGCGGCCGACGCTGCCCGGCCGATTGTGCTCGGGGGAGTTGACCGCGATGACCGGGCTGGTCTCGGTGGTGCCGTACCCCTCGAGGAGCTCCTTGCCGTGCCGCTCCCAGAAGCCGCGCCGCAGCGCCTCGGGGCACTTGTCCGCGCCGGTGATGAGCAGCCGCACGGTGTCGAAGTCGCCCGGTTCCGACTTGTGCAGGTACCCGGACAGGAACACCGGCGTCCCCACCATCATCGTCACCCTCTCCTCGCGAACCGCCGCGCAGACGGCGCGGAACTCGAGGGGGTTCGGGACCGTGACGATGGTCATCGCGTTGATGAGCGGGAGCCAGCAGCCGGTGTTGAGGCCGAAGACATGGAAGAGCGGCAGGTTGCCGAGGATGATGTCCCCCGGGCCGTACTCGAGGACCTGGTGCATCCCCTCGACGTTGGCGAGCAGGTTGCGGTGGCTGAGCGGGACGGCCTTCGGGTCCGCTTCGCTGCCGCTGGTGAACAGGATCACGATCGGGTCGTCCGGGTCACAGTGGCCGAACGACCTTATGACCCGCCCCGCCGGCATCAGCGACCGCAGCAGGCCCCGAACCTTGGCGGCGCGGCCGATGTCGGCGGCGAGGTCCTCGATGAAGACCATGCCGGCCACCTCGGGGCACTTGAGCTTCGCCAGCAGGGCGCGCGACGTGATGATGGTGCGGAACCCGAGCCGGCGCTGCGCCATCCGGCTGTTCTGCTCGGCGCCGGTCGAGTAGTTGATCATCACGGGCGTCCGTCCGCTCATCACGGTGGCGACCACGGTCAGGATGGCGCCCGCCGAATTCGGGATCATTACGCCGATGAACCCCTGCTCGAAGGTGTCGATCGTCCGCGACAGGATGAGCGATCGGAGCAGGGCGTCCTTGTAGGTGACCCGGGCGCCGGTGGCGCGGTCAACGATCGCCAGGTTGGAGGGGTACTGCTTGGCGGTCCGGACGAACAGGTCCAGAAGGGACACAATGGCCTCCAGGGCGGGATGAACGGGGGCCGGCAAGAGGGGATTATCCTACCCCAGCAGAAGGGATCAGGGATCAGGATCAGGGACAGGGACCGCCGTTGGTGATGGGCGCCCGGCCGGCTTGGCCGACCCTGTCCGGTATCGAACAGGGTCGTACGCTACCGGACGACCGTCAGGCGCCAGGCCGCTCGTTCCCGGCCGAATTCGTGCGCCATGCTGGCACCCCGCTTGCGGACCTCCAGGTCCGGAGGCGAGAGGTGGACCGACCCTGGACGAGGGATTCCGTCGCGCCAGGACGATCAAGCGAATTGCCCGCGTGGGGTGGCGGCGCCGCCGCGGCCCTCGCGGTCTTCCTATCGGCGCCCGGCTGGATCAGCCCTCGATCTCCCACTCGCGCATCCGGACCGCCCGCGTGGACATCGGCCCAATCGAGGCCGTCGTCGAAGCCTCGGGCATCGTCGTGCCAGAGGTCGAGGAAGTGGTGCTGGGGCTGCGGCTAAGGGCTGGGGGCCCGCGGTGCAACCCTGCGGCGGCTATTGCCGTACACTTGATCATGGGTGTTGTGGCAAGGCGGCTGCTCGGCCTTCTTCTGCTCGTCCTGGCGATAGGGATCCCGAGCTGCCAGGCGATATTTCCGCGCGCGGCCGGCAACGAGCCGCGGCCGGCCGGGCACGTTCTCCCGGGGTGACGAGGCAAAACGTGCCGATGGGCCCGAAGCTCCGGCGAAAGCTTGCCAGGGCGGCGCTAGCCAAACCTGCCGTCCTGTTCCTGCTGCCGCTGCCGCTGCTGATCGCCATCGTGGCGTCGCTCGTGGCGGGCGATGCCTACCGGTTGGCGCTGACCGGCGGGGCCCTCACCTCGTTCTGGACCGCGGGAGTGCTGGCGACGCGCGGCATCGCAGAGGAGGTGCGCCACCGGCTCGGCGAGCGGCTGCTGCCGGCCGTCTTTCCCTGGAAACGGCTCAGCGTCCTCCCCACCGCGCTTGGCAGCGGCCTGGCTGCCACGGCCGGGGGCCACGACCTGCCGGCCGTGTTCGCATTTGCCCTGCTGGCCGGGCTTGGGCACCTGGCCTTCATCGGGACCGACCCCAGCCGCCGCCGTATCGAAGTGCAGCCAATGGACGGCGTTGACACGGCAGCGGTCGAGCGGCAGCTCGAGCAGGGGCACGCGCGGATCCGGGGACTCCTGGGCGCCGGCACCACCATGGAACTTCCCGAGTTCCGGGAGCGGGTGAGCCGCAGTGCCCGCATCGGCGAGGCGGTGCTCGTCGAGATCGAGCGCAACCCGGCGGTCGCGCCGCGCGCCCGCCGGTTCCTCAACCTCTACCTCGACGACGCCGCCCGGGTGGCGGCGGAGTACAGCCGGATGCAGGTCGGCCGCCGCGCCCGCTCCGACCGCGGTCCTCTCGAGCAGAACTTTCGCCGGCTGCTCGTCGAGATGGAGAACACCTTCTCCGAGCAGCACCGCCTCGTGCTCGAACGCAAGGAGCTGCTGCTCGACGCCGACATCGAGGTGCTGAATACTCGGATGAGCCAGGAAGGACCCGGGTAGAGAAGTGGAGAACGAGATGAGCGACGAACAGGTGACGACCGAATCCGCCCTGGCGCCGACGGCCCCGCTGCCATCGCCCCAGGTGCCGCGCTACGACGCGGCGTCCCCCGAGCAACGGGCCGAAATCGAGCAGGCACTGGCCGAGCTTCACATGGACGACAGCAACGCCGTCCTGTTCTTCGGCACCAGCGCGCAGGAGGCCGTGACGGCCGTCGCCGACGAGATGCTCGAGGGGGTGCGCAACAAGGACACCGGCGAGGCGGGCCAGGCGCTCAACCAGCTCGTCACCACGCTCCGCGGGATGCCGATCCCGGAGGTCGATCCCAGGAAGAAGCCCGGCCTGCTGCGCCGGCTTTCAGGACGCGCCCGGCCGGTTGCGCGGGTGCTGCAGCAGTACGAGCAGGTGCGGCGGCAGGTGGACGCGATCAGCAACCGGCTCGACAGGCACACGAGCGCCCTGATGCGCGACGTGGTCATGCTCGATCGCCTGTTCGAGAAGACGCTGGAGTGCTTCCGCCGTCTCGAGGTGTACATCGCGGCGGGGCAGGAGCAGCTCCGCCGCCTGGACTCCGAGGTGCTGCCGGCACTGATGCGCGAGGCGACCGCGACCGGGGACGTGGTCAAGGCGCAGCAGGTGGCCGACCTGCGCGCGCGGCGGGACGACCTCGAGCGGCGCGTGCACGACCTGAAGCTGACGCGCCAGGTGGTCATGCAAAGCCTGCCTTCCATCCGGCTCGTCCAGCAGAACGACAAGGCGCTCGTCGGCAAGATCGCCTCGACGCTGGCGAACACGCTCCCGCTCTGGCGTCAGCAGCTGGCACTGTCGGTGACCATCGCCCGCTCGGCCGAGGCGGCCGAAACCGTCCAGAAGGCGACCGATCTCACCAACGAACTGCTGACGGCGAACGCCGAGACGTTGAGGAGCTCGACGCAGGCCATCCGGGCGCAGGTGGAACGGGGCATCGTTGACATGGCCGCGCTGAAGCAGGCGAACGACGCGCTCATCGCGACCATCGACGACGCGCTGCGGATTGCCGACGACGGGAAACGCCAGCGGGCCGAGGCGGAAAGGCAGCTGGAGGCGTGCGAGGCCGAGCTTCGCCAGGCCGTGCTGGCCGCGCGCCGGCGTGGAGGCGGCACGTAGCGCAGGGCCCTGTCGCCACGGCCCGGCCGTGGGAGGCACAGGTTGCGCCGGGCTCGAGTTCTGCGCTCGTCCCAATGATCCTGATCGTCGATGACGACCCCTCGGTGACCGCCTCGCTGGCACTGAACGCGTTCATGCGGAGCTTTGCCGACGTAATCCGGCTGCCGCCCGACGCCCGCCAGAACCTCTTCACCCCCTTCTTCAGCACCAAGGAACACGGCCAGGGCATCGGCCTCACCCTCGTGCAGGAGATCCTGGAGCAGCACCACCTCAGTACTCGCTCGACAGCCCTCCCGGCGGTCCGACGCAGTTCACGATCGTGTTCCGATCAGATCGTGCAGGCGGTGCAGATGGTGCAGGAGGTGCTGAAGGTGCAGAGCTGAGGGTGCCGGAGGTGCTGGTGCCGCGAGTGCTGCGCCTGTACCCACCCGCACCTACGGCACCTCCTGCACTTCCTGCACCTCCGGCACGACTGGTGCGCAGATCCGAGATCACTGCGTGCGTCGCCGCGTCTGCGCTACGCGCCTTCCGTCAGGAACAAGACGATGAGCAACACGATGATCGCGAGCAGCACCGCGCCGGCGATCTTCCAGGCGCTCTTCGGATAGTGGCCGGCAAGGCGGCCCGTGTAGCCGTTGGCCACCACTTGGTAGGTGCGCGACCCGTAGGTGTACGTCAGCAACCAGATCGGCACCAGGATGTGCTTGAACGTCTCACCCGAGTACGAGGGGAAGATCCTCAGGTTCCGATGGGTGTCGCCCGGCACTTCCCGCGCGCACATCGACCGCAGCTGCGCGTTCATCGACTCGCGCGACTGCCGCACCGCGTCCACCAGCACCACCTGGTAGTGCTCCACCACGTACCCAGAGAGGTAGGATGGGTCGTACGGGACGAGCTCCCTGGTCGGGAACGGCTCGACAGCCTTCAGCAGGTCGCGCTGCACCCCCGTGGTCCCCGGCACTGGCTCGTCGTCGAAGAAGTGGTCGATTGCGCCCGAGGCGGGCTCCCAGCGCACCTTCCGCACCTGGCGCGTCTGCCACCGCCCCTGGTTGTCGCGGACGCGTTCCTGGACGTAGTAGTAGTGCCCGGCCTCGGCGGTCCACGGGCAGTGGACGCGGGCGTCGAACGTCCAGTAGGGGATGTACAGCCCCTTTATCTGGTCCACCAGCGCGCGCCGCTTCAAGGCGTTCGGGGCGAACCACCGCCCTCCCCACCACTGGCGAATGGAGTCGTGAACCGCGGTACGCGGCAGCTTGAAGGGGAGCAGGCTTTGCGGCCGGATGGGGGCCTTGATCTCCTCGTACGGCACCAGGGCCGGCGAGCCGCAGAACTCGCAGTTCTGGCCGACCCGCGTCGGGTCGTACACCATCACCGCCCGGCATGACTGGCACTGCACGCTGCGGCGCTCCGCCTGCCAGCCGCGCTGGTCGTCCGACAGCTCGCGCAGCGCCGTGACGAGGTCGATCTCGGCGATGGCGCCGGTCGAAGGGTCGGCCTTGTAGGGCGACTCGGTCCCGCAGAACGGGCAGATGAGCCCCTGCTTGGCCGGGTTCCACTCGGCCTGCGCCCCGCAGGCCGGGCAGGTGAACTTCTGAAGCGCGGAGATCTCGGGCATCAGGAGTCGGGCTCAGGGCTTCTGGCCTTCGGCCGGAGGGCGGGAGCAAGCGCCCGCCCTCCGCCGGCGGGTGTCAGCTGTGCAAGTAGGCGTCGAAGGCGGCGCGTGTGATCCGGTAACTGCTGCCGATCTTCTTCGCCTTCAGCTCGCCCGACTCGATCACCGCCATCACGTCGCTCTCGGGGACACCGAGGATCCGTGCCGCGTCGGCGGGCGTCAGCAGGTCGGCCGTGGCCGGTGCCGTGGCCGCCTGGGCCGCCCCGACGGCGGCGGCGTGCCCGGCCTGCTGCGGCCCGAGCCCCTGCTGCATCATCTGCTGGGCGATGCCGAAGCCAACCGCCAGCTCGGCCGCCATCCCGGCGCCGCCGGCCCCGCCGGTCTCCATCCCCTTCGCCATCTGGTACTTGACGAACTCGTTCAGGTTGCCGATGGCCGCCATGCTCGACCGCTTGTCGATGGCCTGCTCGACCTCGGGCGGCACCGACACGTTCTCGACGATGAAGCTGCTGATCTCGAGGCCATACTTCGCGCCGACGATCGGGTTGATCACCGGCAGCAGCGCCTCGCCGAGCTCCATGAACCGGGTCGCCACGTCGAGCGCCGGGACGCGCGACGAGGCCAGCGCGTCGCTGAACACGCTGACGATGCGCGACCGCATCGTGTCGGTGAACTCGTCGAGGCGGAAGTTCTGGTCGGAGCCCGCCACCTCGCGGAGGAACAGCTTCGGCTCGATCACCTTGAAGTCGTACGTGCCGAAGGCGCGCAGCCGGACCACCCCGAAGTCCTCGTCGCGGACCATGATCGGGTTTGCCGTCCCCCACTTGTTTCCCGTGAAGAGGCGCGTGTTGACGTAGTAGATGTCGGCCTTGAACGGGGAGTTGAAGCCGTACTTCCACGACTTCAGGCGCGTGAGGATCGGGATGTTGTCGGTGGTCAGCGTGTGCTTGCCGGGGCCGAACGTGTCGCCGAACTCACCGAGGTAGACGAACTGCACCACCTGCGATTCCCGGACGATCAGCTGGGCGCCGTTCTTGATCGCCTTGTCATCGTCCGGGAAGCGGAACGAGAGGGTGTCGCGGGAATCGTCGGTCCACTCGATGATCTCGAGCAGCTCGCCCTTGATGAAGTCGAACACGCCCATGGCGAAGGCTCCTTTGCTGATGGGACGGCAAACTCATTGTAGCGGAAGGCGTGGGGCGGGAGGCGGAACGCCGGGCCGGAATCTCGCCCTCCACGCCAGCGTGCCGCCCGCCTCCGGCGTGCAGCCGCCCTTCGCCCACCCGGCGCCGCGCTCGACCGCCAGCGGACTGCCGCCGTCGCACTCGAAGCCCTGCAGCGTCCAGCCGCCAGGCTCGGTCACGTAGATCTCGTACGGCTCGCCGGCAACCGCGAGGCTGCGGCCCGCCATCACGCCGTTCGCCCATTCGAGCGACTCGAGGTCGTACCCGCCCCCGGTGATGTGCCGGCTCGAGGCGAGGAACTGCGGCTGGGGCCGCTGCTCGCGGACGATGAAGACCTGCGAGTTGAAGGGAGTGGGAAGCAGGCCCGGGGCGAACTGGCGATCGAAGGCCCCGAGCAGCTTCCGCTGCCAGAACTCGAAGACCAGGTAGCGCTTCCCGGGGTCAAGGCCGAGGTCCTCGAACGCGATCGCATCGAAGGAGCCGCCCGTTCGCCCAAGCACCGTCCAGGAGCCGAACGGCCGGTGGATGTCGAGCTGGTAGAGGAACACCGAGGGCGTCAGGCTGGCGTCGAACGGCTTCGGATCGCGGCCGCTCACCTCGCCATCCACGCGCCAGAGCTGCGACGATCGCGAGGGATCCACGTCGTAGAGCTGCCCCGGGGTG
>JARKSS010000288.1 GCA_029974175.1 Vicinamibacterales bacterium | reverse complement strand
TCCTGCTGCTCGAGCACCCGACGGCTGGCCTGGGCGAGGCGGACGCGAGATCGTTTGGCGCCGATCTCCGCCGGGTGGCGTCGAGGCGAGGGCTGACGGTGGTGGCGGCCAGCGCGGACCGCGGGTTCGCTGGCGCCGCCGCGGCGCGCGTGCTCGACTGGACCCCGGCGACCGGCGAGCTCAGCCATGCGCACGGTCCCCTGCGCCGCCTGTTCGTGCGTTGAATCGAGAGGCTACACTGACGCCGTATGCTTCGCAGGGATACGATGTTCGCATCGCTGCCCCGGCCCAACGAAATCACCATGCACTTGAGCCGAATTTCCCTGTCCCGCTGTGGAACATCTTTTGATCATCCCCCCTGTCAGCCCTCAACACCGGAGGGCGCCGACGGAGGGAAACGCGGATGCCGACCGGAACGATCAAGCGACTCGTCAGGGACCGGGGGTTCGGGTTCATTCGTGACGACGGCGGTCAGGAGTGGTTCTTCCACCGCAGCGCGGTGGCGCAGGGAGCGTTCGACCAGCTCAACGAGGGTCAGCGCGTTGACTTCGACGAGGAGCCGTCGACGAAGGGTCCCCGGGCGAACAACATCCGAGTCGCGGCGTAGGACGGGCGCGGCGTCGTGACGGGGCCGGGCCGCCATCGCCTGGTGCTGTTCGACATCGACGGCACGCTGATACGAACCGGAGGGGCGGGCAGCCGTGCGTTGAGCCGCGCGTTCGAGGAGTGGGCAGGGATCCCCGATGGCCTGGACGGGATCCCGGTCCCAGGGCGCACCGACACGATCATCCTCGCCGACTTGCTCCGCCGGCACGGCCTGGCCCCGAGCCAGTCGGCGCTCGACACTCTCCAGGACATCTACTTCCGCCGCCTGGCCGAGGAGCTGGCCGCGCTGCCGGCCGGCGTGGGGCCGCTTCCGGGTGTCGTTGCCCTGCTCGACGCCCTCGAGGACGAGCCCTGCCTGGCGAGCGGACTGCTCACCGGCAACCACACCCGGGGCGCGAGGCTGAAGCTCGAGCGGTACGGACTCTGGCGCTACTTCCGGTTCGGAGCGTTCGGCGAGGATGCCGCCGACCGGAACGACCTCGTGCCGGTGGCACTCGAACGGGCCGCCGCGGCGGGGCTGGGGGCCGTTTCGCCCGCCCAAGCCGTGATCATCGGCGACACGGTGCTCGACGTGGCGTGCGGCCGCGCCCACGGGGCCCGCACGATCGGCGTGGCCACCGGCGGGTTCGACGAGGACGTGCTGGAAGCAGCAGGC
>JARKSS010000197.1 GCA_029974175.1 Vicinamibacterales bacterium | reverse complement strand
GTCGTCAGCCACGATCGCTGGATCCTCGACCGGATCGCCACTCACATCCTCGCCTTCGAGGGCGACAGCCAGGTCGTGTGGTTCCAGGGCAATTACCAGGACTACGAGGCCGACCGCCGGCGCCGGCTCGGCGCCGAAGCGGAGCGGCCGCACCGTCTCAAGTTCAGAAAGCTGGTTCGGAGCTAGCGCCGGGCCAGGCGCCGCCAAGGTGCGGCACGCTTCTTGGTCTTCACGGTACCGCCATGCCGAAACGGATCTCGCCCGCGACACACGCGGCCCTCGACGCCCTGCTTGTCGGCGCGCTCCTGCTCGGCGGCAGCCTCCTCTGGCACTGCTATCGCCGGCTCAGGGGAGGCCGCCGGACCGAAGGGTGGCGCCTGCGCGGCTGGGAGTCGCTGGGCATTGGCGCATAGCGCGACGAGGGGTCAGAAGACCGCCCCCGTGTCGAAGACCACGCGGATGCCCTCCCGGCCCCAGGCCCAGTCCATCCGCCCGAGCGTCGCGTCGCCCCACCGCGCGCGCAGCCCGATCCCGCCGCCCGCCTTCAGCCCGCCCCGCAGCCGTCCGAGCCGGGGGCCGACGGTGCCTGCATCGAGGAACGGCGTCACCTCGACGAATCGGTGCGCACGCCACCGGTACTCGACGGTCGCGTGGGCCAGTGCCCGGTCCTGCCAGCGGGACGTTCCGTAAGCACGAAGCAGGTCGGGGCCCCCGAGCGAGGCGTGGAGGAAGAACGGAACGAGGGCGCCCGGCGCCGCGAGATCGGCCGAGACCAGCGCACGAAGGGCAATCAGGCCGGGGAGCTGCGGCGGGTTCACGTAGGTGCGGGCATCGACCAGGATTCGTGTGAAGTCGAAGACTTTGCCGTTCCTCTGGTCGAAACGCCAGACGGCCCCGGTCGCGAACAGGGCGCCGGGACGATCGCGGCCGTCGTCGCGGGTGTCGAACGCGGCGGCGACGCCCGCCACCAGGTAGCGCGGCGGCGAAGTGAGTCCTGGAACCTCGTTGGGCTCGAAGCGATCCGCGACAGCCGGCCAATCGTTGTCGCGCCCCTCACCGATTTGCGAATCGAGCAGGCCGGCGCGGGCCGAGATTCCGAAGGCCGGCGTGGCCTGTCCCTGCACGACGAGATCGAGCGCGCCGCCCTTCAGCAGGTAGTCAGTGCGGTCATCGCGGCGGCTGGCCGGTCCGATGCCGTAGAAACGGCTCCGCGGCAGGTATCGGTACCGGGCGTCGAGGTAGACCGCCAGGCCGGGCCGCGCGTGGCGCCGATCGTCGAGGAAGGAGGAGACAGGCTCGCCGGCCGGCCGCAGGTCCAGCGTGTGCCGATGCGCTCTCAACCACCCCAGGGATCCCCTGTAGCGCTGGTATCCCCTCACCGAGACCAGTGCCGACACCTCGAAACCGAGCGGCGTGCCGAAGAGGCCGTAATCGCGATAGCCGCCGCCCAGCGAGAAACTGCCGCCAGGGGCCACGGATCCCACGGTCGGAAAGAACCCGCGCTCGGGCACCTCGTCGAGGGAGGCGGGCGGCCAGCGCAGCCACTCCGGGAACGCCTGGAGGACCGCCCCGGAAGCCTCCTCCTGAGGGGGCGATTCGCGAGTCGGCTCGTGCAGCTGTGGCGGCGACTGGCTCAAGGCGAGCCCCAGCAGCAGGACGGCGGACGTCATGAGGCTGGCTCGGCATCCGGCCGGTGCACGCGGTTCGGCGCCGGGTCTTCTTCGGTGAACTCGACCGACGCCGAGTTGATGCAGTAGCGCAGCCCGGTCGGGCGCGGTCCGTCCGGGAAGACGTGGCCGAGGTGACCATCGCAGCGGGCACAGCGCAACTCGGTGCGCACCATGCCGTGACTGCGGTCCACCAGCTCGACGATGTGCTCGGCGTCGAATGGCTCGTAGAAGCTGGGCCAGCCGGTGCCCGAGTTGAACTTCGCGCTCGATCGGAACAGCGGGAGGCCGCACAGGCGGCACAGGTACGAGCCCCGCCGCTTGTTGTCGAGAAGGTTGCCGCAGAAGGGAGGCTCAGTGCCCTGGTGAAGCACGATCTGCCGCTCCTCGGGCGACAGCCGCGCGGCAAGCCGGTGTATCGTCTCGCCGTCGAGCGGCGTGAGGTCGTAGCCGGAGGCCGATCTCCTCGTAGGCATCGCCCTGCTCCCTTGGGTGGTCTGCATTGCCGACGTCGCTGCCGATCGATTCATCTTGTCACAACCGGGCGCACAAGGGCCGGTGGCGCCGGCCCGGCCTTGTCCCGAACGGTGGATGGGCTTGCAGGCCAACGGCCGAGGCCGTTACGATGCTGCCATCCCTGACAGTGGAGGATGAATGCTCAGAGCCCTCGCGTCCGGCGTTTCGGTCGCCCTGCTGTGCGTGCTCGGTACGGCCGCCGCTCCCGGCAGCCGCACCGTCGGTGTCAACGTCGTCCTTCGGGACGCGGTGACGCCGGACGCCTTGAAGACCCTTGCGAACTACGGGTTGGTGCGGGACGTGATCCCGCAGATCAACGCGGTGACGATGAAGGCGGCCGAAAGCCACGTGGCGGCGATCGCGGCGCTGCCGTTCGTCGAGGCCGCCGGCCCCGACCAGCGGCGGGAGGCGATCCCAATCGCGGGCGACGTTGCGGCGGTGGACTTCGCGGCCGGCCTCAGCACGTGGAACCTGGACGCGATCAACGTCACCGACCTCGGCTTCGACAATCGAGTCGTACCCGAGGACGGGGACGGCGTTTACGTCGCCGTCCTGGACAGCGGCCTGCTGAAGACGTGGCGCAGCTACTTCCCCGAGGAGCGAATCGCCGTCCAGTACGGCGTGTCGTTCGGGGGCGGCGGGGGCGAGATGGGAACGGTGTCCACCCAGCCGAACAAGTGGCAGCTGGATCAGAACTCCCACGGGACGCACGTCACGAGCACGATCCTCGGTTACGCCTTGGGCGCCAACCCGATCAACGGTGTCGCGCCGAGGGCGACCATCATCCCCGTGAAGGTGCTGAACCAGAACGGCAGCGGCTGGTCGTCGGTCGTCGCGCGGGGAATCACCTACGTGGCCGACCTGAGCGACGCGCTCGACGGCCCCGTGGTGATCAACATGAGCCTGAGCGGCCCGGTCCTCGACGCGGTCGAGAAGGCGGCAATCGATTACGCCATCGCCAAGGGCGTCATCATCGTGGCGTCGGCCGGCAATCGCGGCGACGCTGGCATGGGGTACCCGGCCGCATACGAGCCGGTGATCTCGGTGGCAGCTTCGGGGTGGACCGGCGAGTGGGCTGCTTCGACATGGTGGTACGCCAACGACGTTACAGAACCAACGGATCCGGCGGACTTCTATATCACCGACTTCTCCAGCCGCCAGAAGGCCGGCCAGGATCTCGACGTCGCGGCACCCGGGTCGTGGGTCGTCGGGCCGTACCAAACCAACGGGCAGTTGAGCTACTTCTTTCTCGGCGGGACCTCGATGGCCAGCCCGCACGTGGCGGGCATTGTCGCGTTGATGCTCCAGAAGAACCCAACGCTGACGGCAGAGGCCGCCGAGGCCATCCTTGAAGCCGTCGCGATACCGCTGCCGGCAGGCTGCCGTGTGGTTCAGGGTCCGTCTGGCGCACGCTCGGAGGTGTGCTGGGACACCGATGCCACCGGTGCGGGTCTCATCACCGCGGACGCCGCGCTGGCCGGTGTCAGCGAGTAGCCCCACGCGGGTCGGCTCGAACGGTCGAAGGGCG
>JARKSS010000248.1 GCA_029974175.1 Vicinamibacterales bacterium | reverse complement strand
TACATCACGGCGTCGATCATCCTGCAGCTGCTGACGGTGGTCCGGCCGTACCTCGAGCGCCTGTCGAAGGAAGGCGAGCTCGGGCGCCGCAAGATCACGCAGTACACGCGCTACGGGACGATCCTGCTGAGCGTGATCCAGTCGCTCGGCATCGCGCTGTTCCTCGAGAACCAGACCGGCGTGGCGGGCGGGCTGCCGCTGGTCTACGAGCCGGGCCTCGCGTTCCGGCTGATGACGGTGCTGACGCTGACCACGGGGACGACCTTCATCATGTGGCTCGGCGAGCAGATCACCGAGCGCGGCGTCGGCAACGGGATGTCGCTCATCATCTTCGCGGGCATCGTGGTGGGGCTGCCGCGCGCGGTGCTCTCGACGCTGGAGCAGCTGCGGACCGGCGAGATGGGGGTGATCAGGCTGATCCTCCTGGTGGCCTTCATGGTGGCCGTGGTCGCCGCGATCATCTACGTGGAGCGGGGCCACCGGCGGGTGACGGTGCAGTACGCCAAGCGGGTGGTGGGCCGGCGGATGTACGGCGGGTCGAGCACGCACATCCCGCTGAAGGTGAACACGGGCGGCGTGATCCCCGTGATCTTCGCCTCCTCCATCCTCGCCTTCCCGGCGACCGTCGCCGGGATGTTCCGGCCCGAGCCGGGCGGGTGGCTCGAGGCGTTCATCACGCAGCTGAGCTGGGGCTACCCGCTGTACAACCTGCTCTACGTGGTCGGGATCATCTTCTTCGCCTACTTCTACACGGCGATCATCTTCAACCCGGACGACGTCGCCGAGAACATGCGGAAGTACGGCGGGTTCATCCCGGGCATCCGGCCGGGCAAGCGCACGGCCGAGTACATCGACACGATCCTGACGCGGATCACGCTGGCCGGCGCCATCTACCTGGCGCTGGTGGCGATCATCCCCGAGTTCCTGATCTCGGGCTTCAAGGTCGCCCCGATCCCGTTCATCGGTGAGCGGCTCGACGCGGCACTGCCGCGGTTCATCACCGAGGGGATGAACGTGCAGTTCTACTTCGGCGGTACCTCGCTGCTGATCGTCGTCGGCGTCGCGATGGACACCGTGCAGCAGGTCGAGTCGCAGCTGATCATGCGGCACTACGACGGGTTCATGAAGAAGACCCGGATCAGGGGACGGAGAGGATAGGTGGCACTCAACCTGGTGATGCTCGGGCCCCCGGGAGCAGGGAAGGGCACGCAGGCCAAGCGGCTGGCCGAGGCGCGCGGGATTCCCCACATCTCGACGGGGGACATGCTGCGGGCGGCCGTGGCCCAGGGGACCGAGCTGGGGCGCCGGGCGCAGGCGGTCATGGCGTCAGGGGCGCTGGTGGGCGACGACATCATCATCGGCCTCGTCCGCGAGCGGCTGGCCAAGCCGGACGCCGCGGCTGGCTTCGTCCTCGACGGCTTCCCGCGCACGGTGCCGCAGGCCGAGGCGCTCGACGCGGTGCTGGCGGGGAAGGACCCGCTCGTGGTGGTCGAGGTCGCAGCGGAGGACGAGGAACTGGTGCGGCGGCTGACGTCGCGCCGGGTGTGCTCGGCGTGCGGCGCCAACGCCGACGTGCCGGCCCCGGGCGAGCCGGTGCCCGAGCGCTGCGCGCGCTGCGGCGGGACGCTGACCCAGCGCGCCGACGACCGTGAAGAGGTGATCCGCGAGCGGCTCCGCGTCTACGCGCGCGACACGAAGCCCCTGGTCGAGTACTACGGCGGGCGGCCAACGTTCCGCCGCGTGAACGGGGCGCAGGCCCCCGACGCGGTGGCGCGCGAGATCGAGGCGGCCCTGGCTTCGGCGGCCCCGCAGGGAGGGGGCGGCGCGGCGTGATTGTCTGCAAGTCGCCGGCCGAGCTCGAGAGGATGCACGCCGCGTGCGCGCTGGTCGCCGTGGTGCTGACGCACCTGGAGCGCTCGGTGGCCCCGGGCGTGACGACCGCCGATCTCGACGAGATGGCGGAGACGCAGATCCGGGCGGCGGGCGCGGTCCCCGCGTTCAAGGGGTACCACGGGTATCCCGCGACGGTGTGCATCTCGGTGAACGACGAGGTGATCCACGGGATCCCCTCGCGGAAACGGGTCCTGGCCGCCGGCGACATCGTGTCGATGGACGTGGGCGCCGTGCTCGACGGGTTCGTGGGTGACTCGGCGATCACGGTGCCGGTGGGCGAGATCGGCCCGCAGGCCCATGCGCTGCTGCGGGTGACGCGCGAGGCGCTCTACCAGGCGATCACCCGCATGCAGCCGGGTGCGCGCGTATCGGACATCGGCCACGCGGTGCAGCAGCACGTCGAGCGGCATGGCTTCTCGGTGGTGCGCGAGTTCGTGGGGCACGGGATTGGCGCGGCGATGCACGAGGAGCCGCAGGTGGCCAACTACGGGCCGCCGGGGCGCGGCCCCCGGCTGGCCGAGGGGATGGTGCTGGCCATCGAGCCCATGGTGAACATGGGCAAGGCCGGTGTGCGGGTGCTCGAGGACGGCTGGACGGCGGTGACCAGGGACGGCAGCCTTTCGGCGCACTTCGAGCACACGGTGGCGGTGACCTCGAACGGGCCGTGGGTGATGACCGCGAGGGAGGACGAGGGCTTCGCCGAGGTACTGGCGACGTTGGGTCTCGAGGCGCCGGAGGAGCTGGAGAGCCGGTGGCGAAAGACGACACCATCGAAGTGACCGGGGTCGTGCTCGAGTCGCTTCCCAACGCCATGTTCCGCGTGGAGCTCGAGAACCGGCACCAGGTGCTGGCGCACGTCTCGGGCAAGATGCGGAAGAACTTCATCCGCATCCTGACCGGCGACCGTGTGCTCGTCGAGCTGTCGCCGTACGACTTGACGCGGGGAAGGATCATCTACCGGTACAAGTAGGGGCAGGCTTTGCGCCTGCCCTCGGGGCCGCCCCGGTGCGTGCCCTCTTGGTGACCGGGAAGGCGGGCAGCCGCAGTGGCGGCGACAGCCGCGGGCGACCACAAGGGTCGCCCCACGGTGAGGGTTGAGCGTTATGAAAGTACGAGCGTCGGTCAAGCGCATCTGTGACAAGTGCAAGATCGTCCGCCGCCGCGGCGTGGTGCGGGTGATCTGCACGAACCAGAAGCACAAGCAGCGGCAGGGGTAGCCAGAACCGCCGACAGCTGTCGGGGCGGCGCGCGCTGCGCCGCCCGTTCGGCCGGCGCAACGCGGAGGGACGGCAGGCCCCAGGGCCCGCCCCTACAACGCAGGTAACGAGTTATGGCACGTATCGCAGGCGTGGATCTTCCCCGCACCAAGCGCGTCGAGATCGGTCTGACCTACATCTTCGGGATCGGCCGGACGCGGTCGAACGCGATCCTGAAGGAGGCCGGCGTGAGCCCGGACATCCGGGTGAAGGACCTCTCCGAGGACGACGTCCGGCGGATCACGAGGGTCATCGAGGACCAGGGGCGCGTCGAGGGCGACCTCCGCAAGGAGGTCTCGATGAACATCAAGCGCCTGATGGACATCGGCTGCTACCGCGGGATGCGCCACCGCCGCGGCCTGCCGGTCCGCGGGCAGCGAACCCGGACCAACGCGCGCACGCGGAAGGGCCCGCGGCGCGGCGCGGTGGCCAAGAAGAAGACGGTGTAAACGGATGGCAAAGAACGAACCGGCCGAAGGGGCGGGAGCCAAGCCCGAGTCCTCGGGGAAGCGTCCTGCGAAGAAGACGTTCAAGAAGCGTGGGGAGAAGCGGATCGTCCACCACGGCATCGCCCACATCCAGGCGTCGTTCAACAACACGATCGTCACCCTCACCGACACCGAGGGGAACGTCGTGGCGTGGTCGAGCGCCGGGGGCATCGGCTTCAAGGGGTCGCGCAAGGGGACGCCGTTTGCCGCGACGCAGGCGGCCGTCAGCGCCGGCAACGCCGCCAAGGCCTACGGCATGCGGACGGTGGACGTCCGGGTCAAGGGACCGGGCGCGGGGCGCGAGTCGGCGATCCGGGCGCTGCAGACGGTCGGCCTCGAGGTCAAGTCGATCCGTGACGTGACGCCGATCCCGCACAACGGCTGCCGGCCGCCGAAGCGGCGCAGAGTGTAGGACGAGAAGACGGATTCAGGAGCCAGGAATCGGGATCAGGGGCCGGGGTGTTCCCGGCTTCCGGCTCCCGAACCCTGAATCCTGCGAGGAACACAGAGAATGGCCAGATACAGCGGTCCCGTGTGTCGCCTGTGCCGGCGTGAAGGCATGAAGCTCTTCCTCAAGGGCGAGCGCTGCTACACGGAGAAGTGTCCCGTCGAGAAGCGCAACTTCCCGCCCGGGCAGCACGGCAAGCGCCGCGCGGCGAAGCTGGCGGGCTACGGCCTGCAGCTGCGCGAGAAGCAGCGCCTGAAGCGGATCTACGGCGTGCTCGAGAACCAGTTCCGGCTCTACTTCGAGTCGGCCGAGCGCCAGCGGGGGATCACCGGCGAGATCCTGCTGCAGCTGCTCGAGCGGCGCCTGGACAACGTCGTCTACCGGCTCGGCCTGGCGACCTCGCGCCCGCAGGCGCGCGAGCTGGTCCGCCACGGCCACTTCGCCGTCAATGGCCGCAAGGTGGACATCCCGTCCTTCCTGGTGAAGCCGGGCGACACGGTGACCGTGAGGGCTCGCAGTCAGAAGAACGTCACCATCCAGCACGCGATGGAAGAGGTCAAGGGACGGGGCATCCCCGAGTGGCTGCAGTTCCAGCCCGAGCAGTTCGAGGGGCGCATCGTCTCGCTGCCGACGCGCGCGCAGATCAACCTGCCCATCCAGGAGCAGCTGGTCGTCGAGCTGTACTCGAAGTAGCGGGGGAAGCGACCGGCGCGCGTTCGGAGGCCCGTCCCGGGCCTGAAGCCTCCCCCAGGTGCAAGAAAGGACAGAGTCGATGCTGTGGAAAGGTTTCCAGCGGCCCAAGCGGCTGGAGTTCGAGCGCGAGACGCAGACCGACCGGTTCGCCCGGTGCTACGCCCAGCCGTTCGAGCGGGGCTTCGGCACGACGATCGGCAACGCGATGCGCCGCGTGCTCCTGTCCTCGATCGAGGGCGCGGCGGTGACCGCGGTGCGGATCGAGGGCGTGCTCCACGAGTTCTCCCCGATCCCGGGGGTCGTCGAGGACGCCACGGACATCATCCTCAACCTGAAGCAGGTGCCCTTCAAGCTGAACTCCGACCAGACCAAGGCGCTCTACGTCAAGGTCGAGAAGGCCGGTGAGGTGAAGGCGGGCGACATCCAGCACGACGGCGACGTGGAAATCCTCGACCCCGACGCCCACATCGCCACCGTGGCCGAGGGCGGCCGCCTCGAGATGGAGATGCGCCTCAAGCGCGGCCGGGGCTACGTTGCCGCCGACCGCAACTTCGATGACGACCTGGGGATCGGCTGGATCCCGATCGACTCGGTCCACTCCCCGGTCAAGAAGGTGAACTACCTGGTGGAGGCCGCGCGGCTGGGGCAGACCACCGACTACGAGAAGCTGACGCTCGACGTGTGGACCAACGGCTCCATCACGCCGCGCGACGCGGTGTCGAACGCCGCCAAGCTGGTGCGCGAGCACCTGAACATCTTCATCAACCTCGACGACTCGATCGACCAGCCGGCCGACGTCGCGGCCGAGCAGGCGCGCGGCGCCGTGTCGAACGAGAACCTCGACAAGAGCGTCGAGGAGCTCGAGCTGTCGGTCCGCTCGTACAACTGCCTGAAGAACGCGAACATCCGCACCATCCGGGAGCTGGTCCAGAAGACCGAGCCCGAGATGCTGAAGACGAAGAACTTCGGGCGGAAGTCGCTGAACGAGATCAAGGAGATCCTGCAGTCGATGGGGTTGAGCCTCGGGATGCGGCTCGACCAGCCCGCGCCGCAGGGCCAGACGGAATAACGGAATCGAGGTCGAGACATGCGTCACCGAGTCGCGCACCGCAAGCTGGGCCGGGTCACCGAACACCGGATCGCCCTGCTCCGGAACCAGGCCGAGGCCCTCCTGCGCCACGAGCACATCGAAACGACCGTGCCGAAGGCGAAGGAGCTGCGGCCGTTCGTCGAGCGCCTCATCACCATCGCCAAGCGCGGCCTGGCCGACGGCGGCGGGGCCCGGGCCCTCACGGCGCGCCGGCTCGTGCTCGAGGAGCTGCAGGACCGCGCCGTGGTCGGCAAGCTGTTCACCGAGATCGCACCGCGCTTTGCCGGGCGGCCGGGCGGCTACACCCGCCTGCTGCGGGTCGGCTTCCGCCAGGGCGACTCGGCCGAGATGGCGATGGTCGAGCTGGTGGGCAGCGAGTACGATCCGAAGGCCAAGCGCGAGAAGGGCGACAAGGAGGCCGCCGGGAGGCAGAAGGGCAGCGGCGTGAGCGGCCGGCTGCGCGCGGCAGCCGAGCGCCTCCGCGGCAAGCGCGCCGCGGAGGAGGCCGAATCCGAGGCCGCCTCCACCGATACCAAGAGCCAGGCCCGTGCCGCCGCGCGGCAGGGCAGCAGCGGCGCCCGGCGTTCGTCGCGGGCGAAGTAGGGGACGCCATGAAGGTCTACGACACCACCAGCCTCAGGAACGTGGCCGTCGTCGGCCACTCCAACGCGGGCAAGACGCAGCTGGTGTCGGCCATCCTGTTCGATGCCGGCATGGTCAACCGCCTGGGGCGGGTGGACGACGGCACGACGGCGACCGACTTCGACGAGGAAGAAATCGCCCGCAAGCGCACCCTCTCCGCGGCGACGGCGTACGCCGAGTGGAACCGGCACAAGATCAACCTGATCGACACCCCCGGCTTCGGCAACTTCTTCAGCGACGCCGCCGCGGGCATCCGCGTCTCTGACACCGCCCTGGTGGTCGTGGACGCCGTCTCGGGCGTCGAGGTCCAGACCGAGAAGGTGTGGGAGGCGGCCGAGCAGAACGAGCTGCCCCGGCTGGTGGTGCTGAACCGGCTCGACCGCGAGCGCGCCAGCCTCTCTCGCGCCCTCGAGTCGCTGCATGCCGCCTTCGGCCGGACCATCGTCCCGGTGCAGCTGCCGGTCGGCGAGGAGAAGTCGTTCCGCGGCGTGGTGGACCTCGTCGCGATGAAGGCGCACCTCTACGAGCCCGACGGCAGCGGCAAGATGCGGGAGGAGGCGGTGCCCGCCGACCTCGAGGGCGAGGCCCGGTCCGCCCGCGAGGCGCTGATCGAGATGGTCGCCGAGGCCGACGACCAGCTGATGGAGAAGTTCTTCGAGGCCGGCACGCTGACCGACGAGGAGCTGGTGTCGGGCCTGCGCGCCGCCGTCCTCGGCCGGCGCGTGTTCCCGCTGTTCTGCACGTCGGCGACGCTGAACATCGGCGTGCAGCCGCTGCTCGACGCGATCCTCGCCTACGTGCCCTCGCCGGCCGACCGGCCGCTGAAGGCCCAGAAGGGTGGCGCGGACGTCGAGATCATCGCTTCGGAGTCGGACCCGTACGCCGCCTTCGTGTGGAAGACCGTTGCCGACCCGTTCGCCGGCCGGATCACGATGTTCCGCGTGATGACGGGCACCCTGAAGGCCGACAGCACGATCTACAACCTGACCAAGGAGACCCAGGAGCGGCTCGGCCACCTCGTGCTGCTCCAGGGCAAGGCCCAGACCGACGTGCCCGAGCTGCGGGCGGGGGATCTCGGCGCGGTGGCCAAGCTGCGCGAGACGATGACCAACGACACGCTGGCCGAGAAGAACGGCCCGGTGTTCCCGCCGATCAAGTTCCCCGAGCCGGTGCTCTCGTACGCCGTCGAGCCGAAGAGCCGCGGCGACGAGGACAAGATCAGCGGGGCGCTGCAGCGCCTGCAGGAGGAGGACCCGACCATCCGGTCGGGCCGCGACACGCAGACCAAGGAGCTGCTGCTCTCGGGGCAGGGCCAGCTGCACATCGAGGTGACCGTCGCCAAGATGAAGCGGCGGTTCGGCGTCGAGGTGAACCTCAAGCCGCCGAAGATTCCCTACCGCGAGACGATCACCGTCGCGACCGACGCCCACGGCCGCCACAAGAAGCAGACGGGTGGGCACGGGCAGTTCGGCGACTGCAGCATCCGGATGGAGCCGCTGCCCCGCGGTGCCGACTTCGAGTTCGTGGACGAGATCTTCGGGGGCGCCATTCCCCAGACCTTCCGTCCCGCGGTCGAGAAGGGCATCCAGGAGGCGCGCATGCGCGGCTACCTGGCGGGCTACCCGGTGGTGGACTTCCGCGTGACGCTCGTGGACGGCAAGTACCACGACGTCGACTCGAACGAGCTGTCGTTCAAGATGGCCGGCCGCCTGGCCTTCAAGGACGGGATGTCGCGCGCCAGGCCGACGCTGCTCGAGCCGATCGTCAACGTCGAGGTGTACGCCCCGTCCGACTTCGCCGGCGACCTGATGGGCGATCTCAACGGCCGGCGCGGGCGGATCTCCGGCATGGACACGCGCGGCGCGATGACCGTGGTCAAGGCCCAGGTGCCGATGGCCGAGATGCTGACCTACGAGCAGCAGCTCACCTCGATGACCGGCGGCCGGGGCTCCTACCACATGGAGTACTCGCACTACGAGGAAGTCCCGGCGCACATCCAGGCGAAGATCATCGCCGCGGCGAAGGCCGAGAAGGGCGAGGCGGCGGAGGAAGAAGAGTAGCGCAGGTCTTCGGGCCTGCGGCCGGATGCAAAGGGCCGGGTGGCCTGCGCCAACCCGGCCCTTGCCGTGTACAGGTCGGGGCGGCCACAAGGGCCGACCCGCCCCCCTGCCGCATGGGATCTACTCGTACCGCAGCGCTTCGATCGGGTCGAGCCGCGAGGCGCGCATCGCTGGCAGCATGCCGAAGATGATCCCCACGGCCGACGAGAAGCCCATCCCGATCGCGAACGGCTTCCAGTTCAACGAGGTGGGAAGGCCGGTCAGCGCGGTGGCGGCGTAGCCGATGCCGATCCCGATCAGGATTCCGAGCAGGCCGCCGACGCCGGTCAACACGACCGCCTCGAGCAGGAACTGCCACAGGATCTCGCGGCGCCGCGCGCCGAGCGCCTTGCGCACCCCGATCTCCCGGGTCCGCTCGGTGACCGAGATCATCATGATCGCCATCACCCCGATGCCGCCCACCATCAGGGCGATCGAGGAGATGACCACGAGCCCGAGGTAGATGTACTTCGTCACCCGCTCGAAGAACTTGACGAAGAGATCGGAGGTGGCGATGTCGAAATCGTTCGGCTGGTTCAGCTTGAGGCCGTGGCGAATCCGCATCAGGGTCGTCAGCTCGGAAATGGCCTCGGTCCGCGTCACCCCCTCCTTCGGCATCCCGACGATCGTGAGGGCGAGGAAGTCGGACTTCTTCGGCCGCCGCGCCTCCACGTTGAAGACCTTCTCGTACGTGGTGTAGGGGACGACCAGGAAGTCGTCCACGCCGGTGTTCAGCCCTCCCATGCTCGGCCGGGGACCCACCACCCCGACCACGGTGAAGGCCTCGTCGCCGATGCGGATCACCTTGCCGATCGGGTCGCTGGCGGGGAAGAGCGCCTTGTACGGCGTCTGGCCGAGCACCACCACGTTCCGCCGCCGCTCGATGTCGTTCTGGTTGAAGAAGCGCCCCTCCTGGAGGGTCAGGAAGCTGACCTTGGCGAACTGGTCGGTGGTGCCGAGCACGGCGAGCTGCTTCGTCCGCGCGCCCCGGTAGAACGCACGCCGCATGACGTTCTGGCCGGGCCCGGCGCCCAGCCACACGTCCACGGTCTCGAGCGTCGTCGCCTGCTCCCGGATGGCCAGCGCGTCGAGGACGGTGAGGTTCGGCCGCTTGATCAGCTCCCGGAAGTCGGCCCCGGATCCGAAGCTGGCGATCCCGAACCGCTGCACCATGATGGTGTTCGGTCCGAGCTCGTTGATCATCGCCTGGAACGACTCGCTGAAGCCGTTCAGGATCGCGGTCATCCCCACGATCGACATGATGCCGATCACGACCCCGAGCACCGTCAGGGCCGACCGCAGCTTGTTGGCCCAGATGGTGCCGAGGGCCATCATCATCGTGTCGACGAACAGGGCCAGCCGTACTGCCACGCGCTATTCCTTCCGCAGCGCTTCGATCGGGTCGAGCTTGGCGGCCCGCGAAGCGGGATAGAGGCCGAAGAACAGCCCGACGGCCACCGTGATGCCGATGCCGAGCACGACCGACGAGGGGTAGATGGCCATCGGGAGGTTCGTGGCCTTGGAGACCCCGAACGCCGCGATGAAGCCGAGGGTCGTCCCCACGATCCCCCCCGTGATCGACAGCGTGATCGACTCCACGAGGATCTGCAGGATGATGTGCCGGCGCCGCGCCCCGAGCGCCTTGCGGAGGCCGATCTCGGCGGTGCGCTCGGTCACCACCATCAGCATGATGTTCATGATGACGATGCCGCCCACCACCAGCGACAGCGCCACGACGCCGATCAGCACCGCGAAGATGTTCCTCGTGATGTTGTCGTAGAGCTTCAGGAACGTCTCCGAGCTGAAGAGGCCGAAGTTGTCCTTCTCGCTCGGCTTCAGGCCGCGCTCGACCCGCATCGCGACCCGGGTCTCCTCCATGGCCGCCTGGGTCTGCGCGGGGTGGATCGGATTCATCGTGAGCAGCAGCGACTGCCGCCCGCCGAAGAACTGCCGCAGCGTGCCGATGGGCACCACCGCGTACTCGTCCTGGCCGCTCCCGAAGAGCGACCCCTTCTTCTCGGCCACGCCGACGACGCGGAAGTGGACGCCGCCGATGGTGACCTCCTTGTCGATCGGGTCGGTCTCCTTGAAGAGGCGGTTGGCCACCTCCCAGCCGAGCAGGACCACCCGGCGGTTCCGGTCGATCTCCATCGGGCTGATCGGCCGGCCCCGCTCGAGCGTGTAGTTCGAGAAGTAGAGGTACTCCCGCGTGACGCCCCTCAGCTGCACGCGCTCCATCACGTGCTCGCGGTGGCGGATCTCGCGGTTGCCGTAGGCGGTCGCCATCACGTGCGAGACCAGCGTCGTCCGGCGGCGGATCGCCTCGGCGTCGGCCAGCGTGATCCGCGGGTTGTTGCGGACGGCCTCCTCCTCCTCCTCGCTGGTGATGATCCCCTCGCGGTCGATCGAGAAGGAGTCGGCGCTGAACTCGGCCAGGATCGCGTTGGTCACCGAGGCGTCCATCCCCTTGACCAGCGACCACACCGCGATCACCGAGGTGACGGCGACGATGTTGCCGAGCACCGTGAGGAACGAGCGGAGCTTGCTGGCCCAGATCGCGGCCAGCGCGATCTGAATCGACTCGAGGATCTGCGTCATCGCCCGGCTACGTCCGCGGGGCGGCGCCCGCCTTGTCGTCCACCTTCACCTGCGCCTCGTCGGCCAGCGTCCGCACCGACTCGAACGGCCCCGTGATCACCCGGTCGCCCGGCTTCAGTCCCTCGAGCACCTCGAAGTACCGATCGCCGGCAATGCCGGTCTTCACCGGGACGAAACGCGCCGTGTTGTCGGACCCGACCACGAACACGCCCTCGGTCTCCTTCCGCGTCTGGCCCGGCTTCAGCTCGGACGCTTCCACCGTGCCGGGCGTGGGGCGCGAGGCGCGGCGCCGCCCTTTCTCGTCCTTCGGCGGCTTCACGACCTGGCCCTTCTCGTCGTAGACCAGCTCGCGCAGCGTCATCGCCTGGATCGGCACCGCCACGGCGTTCTTGCGCGTGGCCGTGGTGATGTCGGCCGTGCAGGTGAACCCCGGCCGCACCTCGGGGATCTGCTCGTCGAGCGTCACCACCACCTTGAAGTTGGTCGCCTGGGTGCCGGTGGACTGCCCCGTCAGCGACTGGATCGGGCTGTTCCCGATCTCGGTCACCTTGCCGGTGAAGGTCCGGTCGGGCAGGGCGTCGATGGTCACCTTGGCGACCTGGCCCAGCTGGACGCTCGGGACGTCGGTCTCGTCCACCTCGATCTCGGCCTCGATGACCGACATGTCGGCCACCGTCAGCAGCACGACGCTCGGGTTGTTGGTGAACCCGACGACCGCCGTCTCTCCCTCCTCGACGTTGCGGCGCGTGACCAGCCCGTCGATGGGGGACACGATGTTGACCCGGCTGAGATCGTACCGGGCCGCCTGCAGGTCGGCCGCCTGGCTGCGGATCCGCTGCTCGGCATTGGCCACGGCCTCCTCGGCGTTCTTGAGCGCCCCCTCGCGCAGCGCGACCGTCGTCCTTGCCTGGTCCAGCGCCTGCTTGGTGGTCAGCTGGTCCTTCCAGAGCGACTGCTGCCGCGCCAGCTCGTCCTGCGCGAGCTTCAGGTCGGCGCGCGCCGTCTCGGCCTGGATGCGCGCCTGCTGGAGGCCGATCCGCATCTGCTGGAGGTTCGCCTGGCTGATCTCGAGGCGGCTCCGCAGGTTGCGCGGGTCGATCTGCAGCAGGAACTGACCCGCCTTGACCCGGTCGCCCTCGTTCACCGCCAGCTGTACCACCTTGCCCGAGACCTCCGAGGTGATGTTCACGGTCCGGCGGGCCCGGATCTTCCCCGACGCCGACACGATCGACTCGATGTCACGCTGCTTGATGGCCTCGACCGTCACGGCCGGCCCCGTGTCCTTCTTGAACGCGAAATTGGCCCAGACGATGCCGGCCAGACCGACCAGGATGGCGACCCCGATGAGTACCTTCTTGCGCGTCATTCAGCTAGCTCCGGGCGGCCTGGAAGGCCGCGATCGCGATGGCGATGAGGGCGTAGATCCCGAAGATGACGAAGGCAACGCCGCCGGACTTCTTCTTCCCGTAGGCGACGGCGATGCCGATCGAGAGGACCGCGAGCCACCACACGATGAACAGGTCCACCATGCCCGCCAGCCGGGCGAAGAAGCTCCCCTCGGTGAGGAAGGGCAGGAACACCGCCAGGTTGGTGGCGCTCGTCGCCTCGCGGATGTAGTTGAGCGGGGTCGTGAACAGCGCCCCGACCGCCCCCACCACCGACGAGTGGACGACGACCGCGTACACCTGCTTGAAGGTGGCGTTACCGCCCGTGAACACCCCGAACACGAGGTACGCGACGCCGGCCAGGATGGCCCACATGATCGGCGGGAACACCAGCATCGCGATCCCGCTGAACGCCTGCCGGGCCGGGGACGGGTCCATGATGGCCTGGCGCGTCTGCTCGTACATCTCGTCGCTCACCGTCACGCCCATCGACTCGATCTGCCGGATGGTGGCGTCGAGCGTGACCTGCTTGCCCACTTCGGTGGACTGGAACCACAGCTGGGCGCCGCCGGTCAGCACCACCACGAGCAGGGCCATCAGCAGCCACCGCGGGTCGGCCACCACCGAGGAGAACGTCTGCCGGGGCGCCGTCAGGATGCCGACGAAGCGGGCGCCAAGGCCCAGGGGACGGGCGGTCTCGGGCTGCGGGGTCGTCTCGCTCATGGGCGTTGCCTTTCGTTTGGGGGGCAAACGCTCATTGTACTACTCTAGGTATATACGCAGCCCGGCAGCGGAGGTTTCGAGCCGCGGATGCCGCACGAACGCGCGCCGCCGGGCCGTCGTCGAGCGCTCCCGCCGAGGTGACCGCATGCGCACCGCCACGGTTCCGCCGATCCTCTTCCTGTTCGTCACCGTGCTCCTTCTGAACGTCACCCCCGCCACCGGCCAGGTGTTCGAGTCGGTGGGCGTGCGGGCCCTCGGCATGGGGGGCGCCTTCGTTGCCGTTGCCGACGACGGGACCGCCACTTACTGGAACCCGGCAGGCCTCGCCACCGGGGCCATCGTGGACTTCTGCGCGGCGCACGTCGAGGGCGACCGCCTTGCGGCGTCCGCCGGCGGCGGGGCGGGCGGCGAGGCGACGGGCCGCAGCTTCTGCCTGGCCATGCCCGCTATCGGCTTGAGTTATCACAGGTTGCGGGTTACGACGGCGCTGCCCTCCGACAGCTCTACAGGTGCCAGCCCGGCCGACCGACAAGATCTCAGACCGCGCGAAGTGGGCGTGTCCTCGCTGGTCGCCACCCAGCTGGGTGTGACCCTCGTGCAGATGCTGGCCCCGGGCCTGGTCCTCGGGACGACCCTCAAGGCGGTCCGGGCGAGCTTTGCGACCGGAGACCGGCAGCCAGGCTCGGGGTTCGAGGCGGCCCTCGCCGACGCCCGGAACCTGGAGGGGCGGTCGGAAACCGTGTTCGACGCCGACCTCGGGCTGATGGCCGTGGCGGGCCCGGTCCGCGTGGGCCTGACGGTCAGGAACCTGCGGGAGCCCGGCTTCCGGTCGGCTTCGGCAGACGAGGCGACGCTCGAGCGCCAGGCGCGCCTGGGCGTGGCCATCACGCCGGGCCGCCACGCCGCGACGTACGCGACCGACCCGTCGGGCCTGATCGCGGCGGTGGACGTGGACCTGACGCGGACCCCCACGCCCCTGGGCGATCGCCAGAACGTGGCGGTGGGCGTGGAGCGCTGGTTTGCCGGGCGCCGGGTGGGGCTTCGCGCGGGGGGGCGCGCGAGCGTCGTGGAGCGCGCGCGGATGGTGGCGACGGCCGGCGCGAGCGTCGGCCTCGTGCGAGGGATCTATGTCGAGGCCGCGTTCACGCGCGGCCATCGCGATGGCGATCGCGGCTGGGCGGTCGGCATGCGGGCCGGGTTCTGACCCCGGCGCTCACGCGGGTGAGCGTCGGGCAGGGGCTGCGGCCCGCCGCCGGCGACCGTGACAGTCGCAGGGGGCGGAGGGGGGCTGCAGCCAGATGCCGGTCCGGATTGGC
>JARKSS010000199.1 GCA_029974175.1 Vicinamibacterales bacterium | reverse complement strand
GGCCAGTTCTACCCGCCGTTCGCCCGCACCAACTGGATGCCCGGCACGGTGGTGTCAACGGGCGTGGTGGTGGTGGCCTGGGCCTACTTCATCTGGACCGGAAGCGTCGGCACGATCTGGCCGATGTTCGGGATCAGCAACCAGCTGCTCGCGGTGATCGCCCTGCTCGTCGGGACGACAATCCTGATCAACGTGGGCCGCGCCCGCTACGCCTGGGTGACCGTCGTCCCGCTGGTCTTCCTGGCGACGACCACCCTTTCGGCGGGGTTCCTGAGCATCCGCGACAACTTCTGGCCGATGGCCGTCGGCCCGGATCCGGCGCTGCACGTGCAGGGCTACCTCAACAGCATCCTGACGGTGATCATGATGGCCTGCGTGGTGGTCATCGTGATCGCCTCGGTGCGCCGCTGGATGGCCCCTACAGGAAGCGCGAGGGCCGCCGATAACACGATCCAGGGAACTGCCTGATCCCGGCGCTCGCATCGGTCAACACAGATGAGCTTCGGGGTCAGCGGCCCGTGGGTGCAACTCGACCACTGGATCGGCAGGCCGGCGCCTGCCTGGGGATGAGCATGAGAAACACGATCCGCCTCGCAGCGTGCCTGGCTGCGGCCTTCGCAGTGGGTACCTCGACCGCCAGCGCCCAGTACAAGCAGTACCCGACGAGCCAGCCCGCCACCGGCGAGCGGTACCACGTCGAGGCCTCCTTGGGCCTCTGGAACCCGACGCCGACCATCCTGGTCTCGAGCGAGTCGCTGGGGATCGTCGGTACGGAGATCGACGGCGTCGCCGACCTGGGCATGGAGAAGACGCGGTTCAAGGAATTCCGCGTGGTGTTGCGGCCCGGGAAGAAGCACAAGCTGCGCTTCCAGTACATCCCGATCCTCTTCGAGGCCGAGCAGCCCCGGCTGGAACGCGCGATCGTCTTCAACGGAATCCGGTACAACGTGGGCGTCCCGGTGAACTCGTCGCTCGACTGGAAGGCGTACCGCTTCTCCTACGAGTACGACTTCATCTACCGCGACCGCGGGTTCCTCGGGTTCGTGGTGGATGCGAAGTACACCGACGTCGAGGTGAACCTGGCGAGCCCGGTGCTCCCCGACCCCGAGTACACGCGGGCCCGGGCACCGATCCCAGCCCTGGGCCTCATCGGGCGGATCTACCCGCTCGGCAACGTCTCGGTGACCGCCGAGTTCACCGGGTTCAAGCTGCCGGCAAGCGTCGGGGACTCGGAGGATCGGTACGACGGGAAGTACCTCGACTTCGACATCTACGGCACGCTGAACCTGACGAACAACTTCGGCGTGCAGGCCGGCTACCGCTCGATCGACGTCATGTACAAGGTTGACTCGGACAACGGCGACTTCAAGTTGAACGGGCTCTACTTCATGGCGGTGGCGCGGTTCTAACAGGTTGCTGAAGAAGGAAGCCGGCAAGGTAAAAGGAAAAATGAAGAATGAAAACGAGGCCTGTTCTTACATTCTTCCTTTTGCATTCTGCATTCAGGCCGCATTCTTCAGCGGCCTGGTAGGCGTTGCAGGGCACCTCAGGCCACGCCCTCAAGCGGCCTGCTAGGGACGCGACACTTCCAGCCAGACGCCCAGGTATCGGTCGTCCCTGTTCCCCGGCACGGTCTCCGACGGCCTGAAGCCGCGCTCGGCCTTCACCCGCACGAGCGCGGCTGACGACGTTTCCCACAGCGGCACGTCGATGGCCCGCGTTTCACGCGGCGCCAGCTGCAGATCGAGCCGCCACGTGCCCCCGTCAACCACCACCACGTTCGGCAGCGGCCCGTTCCGCAGCTGCACCTCCAGGCGGCGTGCGCCGCTTTTCGCGAAGACCAGCGGGACCTCCACCCCGCCCCGCACCCAGAGGCCCGGCTCCTCGAGCCAGGCCCAGTCATCGAGCGCGTAGACGGTGACGGGGCCGTAAGCCGCCGCGTGACGAGCGAGGCGGGTCGAGGCCCGGAGTTCGGGCCGGACGAGTGTCACGGGCCGTAGCGCGAGACCGGGCAGGGTGGCCCGTGCCTTTTCGTCCCCCTCGATCGTGAGGAACGAGGCCCCGGCAGGCAGCTCGAGCACTTCGGCATCCTTCCCGTCGAGATTCCAGGTGACCAGCGGACGGGTGTCGCGGCCGACGCGCACCGTCATGGTTCCCTGCATCGACGCCGGCGATGCCGGTTCCACCCGGTACGTGCCAGCGGGAAGCGGCCCGAGCGCCAGCAGCACCCCGTCGGCAACCGGCCGTCCCTTGGGTGCCTCCAGTGCGAGACGGGCAGGAGCGCCGATGCGCAACGGGAACCGCGCCGGGTCGTACGCCTGCAGCAGCGCAAGCTGCGCCGCGAGGGGCGACATTCCGTCTGCGCCGGCCAGGCGCCAGCCAGCGGTCGACGCGACGCCGACAGCCAGCGCGACGAGGGCGGGCACGGCCACCGCCAGGCGCAGGCGCACGTTCGCCCCCGGCCGCCGCTCGGCAGCTCGCACGATGAAACGCAGCACGAGAAACGCCAGCACGAAGGCCAGTAGCCAGATGGCCGCCTGGCCGAACGCCAGCGCCCGGCCATCGCGGAAAAAGCTGGGCAGGGCCCGCGGGAGATCGACGTTCGGGCCGGCGTGATCGAGCCAGCGCGCAAACCCGTCGCGGCTGTTGAAGACCAGGCGCCCGCCGCCAAGCGTCATCGTTCCCGCGATCAGCAGCGTGAGGCCAAGCAGCGCGGCGCCCGCCGCCCGCCCGGCTCGCCCGGCCGCCGCCCAGTACTGGCCGGCCATCACCGCGAGGGCGAGCATGACGGGCACCGCGAAGCGGGCCGGCGCGCTCCAGCCGCCCCACCACATGTGGTACGTGGAGACGGCGGCCAGGTAGGCCACGACCAGCAGCAACAGCTCCACCCCGAGGCGCAGACGGCGCTTGAACAGCGGCCAGAACCCGGCAAGCGCGCAGAGGTAGGCGGGCGCGTTCGGCAGGATCCCGAACTGCTGATCGAGCAGCAGCCCCGGCAGCCCGCGCAAGATGTTCGACGCCGCGGTCTGCGTGTAGGTGCCGTACGGCGCGGTCGGGCTGAACGTCCCCCAGATGATGCGGAAGAACCCGAACCAGGCGACGGCACTGATCGCGGGGATCACGAGGAAGGCGACCAGCGCGCGGCCGGTGCTCGCGTGGGCTGCGGAGTCCTCGTGCCACCGGCTGCGCTGGCCGGGGAATCCCATGCTCGCAAGGAGTCGCAGGCCGATGCAGGCCCCGAGCACCGCCGCGGCCACCGCGAAGCGCGTGTGAAGCCATGGGAGGAGGGCGAGCGCTGCGCCATGCAGCACCCACCGCCACGGCGGCAGCGGACGCCCCAATTCGAGGCGGACGAGCGCGAACACGCCCGTCGCCACCAGCACCGCGCCGAGAGCATCGGGATAGACGGCGTACGAGTGGAAGAAGAACGGCGCTCCGAGCGACGTCCCCCAGGCGAACCACGCGGCGCCCGCATCTCCGGTGAGCAGCCACACGGTCCGCCAGATGAGCAGCATCCCGAGCGCGGACACCAGCACCAGCAGCGCGACGACGGCCTGGTAACCGCTCAGCGCAAAGGCCGGCGCGACCAGAACCGGCAGCCCCGGGGCGTGGACGGAGTAGATCTCGCCGTCGATGCCGCGCTTGAGGAAGTGGGGCCGGATCACGCCGCCGAAGAACTCGGCGTAGTCGCGGCGTTCGTGGTTGTTCTCGATGCGGAGGTCGCCGTCCTTCAACAGGCTCTGGACGATGACCAGGTAGTGAGGCTCGTCGCCGCCCGGGCGGGCCTCGCGCAGGTGCCAGGCCGCGCCGCCGAACACCGCCAACGCGAGAACGAAGGCCAGCAGCTGCGAGCGTGGCGCCGCGGGAACCCTCGCCCACCGGCTGGCCCACGCCGCCAGCGCGGCCACCCACACCCACGCCGTGAGCGGCCCCGCCCACATCAGCAGGGCGCCGGCGGGCGGCAGCGGCAGCCAGGGCACCAGCGCGATCGCGACGAGGGCAGGGGGCCAGGCAGGGATGCCGCGGCGGGCCAGCGGCAGCAGGACGGCAAGCGCGGCCGCGGCGGCGGCAACGGCCACCCACCAAGGGGGCAGCAGCGCCTCGCGGGTGGATCCGGGGCCTGCCGCCGTCACGGTGAGCGTGCCGAGCGAGACCCAGGCCGACCGGCCCACGATCACCGAAACGATGACGGCCTCGAGGGTTGTGCGCCCTCGAGCCGCAAGCACCCGACCGTCCGTTCCCAGCCTCGATGGTGTGCCTGCCTGCAGTGGTCGCGCCTCCCGTGTCCGGGAGATGCTACACCAGACGGCAGCCGCGGCGGGATCGAGCGCGGCTGCCCGGGCGCTACTTCTTCCCCGCCGGCGGCTTCGCGGGCGTGTTCCTGGTGGGCGCGTTCTTCGTGGGTGCCTTGTTCGAGGGTGTCTTCGCAGAGGCTCTGGTCACGGACGCCTTGTTGACGGACCCCTTGTTCGTGGACGCCTTGTTGGAGGACGTCTTCTGCTCGGGTGCCTTCGCGGCCGGCTTCTTGGCCGGGGCCTTGGCGGCCGGCGTCCTCGCGGGCGCCTTGGCGGCTGGTTTCTTCACAGACGCCTTCGCCGGCGTGCTCGACTTCGCCGCGCTGGCAGCGGTCCTGGTTGCGCCCGATGCCGTCTCCCCGGCGAGGTCCTTGTAGAGCGCCCGGTAGTCCTCTGCCGAGCCGAGGATCTTCTTCACGTACGTCTGCGTCTCGGGGAACGGGATGTCGTCGATGAACTCGTCCCGCTCGAGCGCCGGACGCTCGGCCTGCCAGAGCGACACGCGGTGGGCGCCGGCGTTGTAGCTGGCCAGCGCCAGGTGCACGCCGCCGAGCCGGCGCGACAGGTCGGCGAAGAACGCGGTGCCGAGGCGGATGTTGTATTCGGGCCGCGTCAGAGATGCCGTCGTGAAGCGCAGCCGCTGCTGCCGGGCGAGGCGTCGGCCCGTCGAGGGGAGGATCTGCATCAGGCCGATGGCGTTCGCCCGCGACCGTGCATCCGGCTGGAACGACGACTCCTGGTTGATCAGCGCCGCGACCAGGAAGGGATCGAGGCCGTGCTGTTTCGAATACTTGCTGATCAGCGGCCAGTAGTCCATCGGGTAGATCACGCGGAGCAGCTCGTCGGGCAGCGCCTTGCCGTGCGCCGAGAGGAACTGCGGGTACGCCCGCTTCATGTAGATGATCCCGCGCCGCAGGTCGTTCTCCTTGTTGTAGAGCCACCCCAGCGTGGCGTCGAGCATCGGCAGGTTCCCCGTCGTCCGCTGCGCGCAGAGCACTTCTTCGCGCGCCAGGTCGTACAGCTCGAGCCGGATCAACAAACGAATCAGCTCGGCGTTCGGCGGGGGCGTCGGGTTGGCACCGGCCGCGGCCGCAACCGTGTCGCCGCGCCCGGCGACGTTCCCATCTCCGTCGGCCGCCGGCACGACGGCGGGCGCCTTCGGCGCGCCACGGGTGCCGGCGTTCGCGGCCGGTGCGGAGTCGGCCTTCAACGCCACGCCCAGTTTCGAGAGCCGGGTGGTGGTCAGGCGGCCGTAGTACGACTGCTCGTAGTCGGCGCGAACGATGCGGTAGACGCTGGTTGCGCCGGCCCGGTCGCCCGAGTGCTCGCGTGCCCGAGCCGCCCAGTAGAGGTACGAGGGCCGATAGTCGGAGCGGGGAAAGGTGCCGGCTGCGTCCTCGAAGTAGTGCGCGGCCTCGCCGTAGCGGCCGTTCTTGTACGCCCACCAGCCGGCCTTCCACGCGGCACGAGGCGCGTAGCGCCCCTTGGGGAACGCCTTGTACAGCTCGGCGAAGACGCGCGCGGCCTCCTCGTCTTCGTCCACCAGGATGTGGTGTGTGCCGAGGTTGTTGAGCGTCTCCTCCGCCCACGAGCTGTCGGGGAAATCGCGGACCAGCTCGCGAGCCAGCCGGACGTATTCGTCGTGGCGCTTCAGGCCGCGCGTGGCCGTGAGGTAGAAGAAGCGCGCCTCGGCCTTCCGCGACGCCTTGTCGAGGAAGGGGGCCAGGCCCTCGCGCGCCTGCCTGTACCGCCCGAGGTAATGGTCGCACTCGGCCACCCGCATTGCCGTCAGCTCGGCATCGTCGCCGCGGGCCACCTGGCGCAGCAGCGCGAACGCCTCGCGCGCCGGCTGGTAGCGGCGCGCCGCGAAGAGGCGCTCGGCACGATCCAGTTCGAGCTTGTAGCGGTCGGGCGACTCGCGCAGCCACTCGACGCTCTTGGGCCCCAGTGCCACCGCGGCCACGCCGGCAAGATCGCTCAACGGGAACTCGTAGTAGACGCGGCGGTAGGCGGCGGCGGCCTTCCCGGCATCTCCAGCCTTCTCGTAGGCCTGCGCCAGGGCGAGCAGGACCGCGTCGGGCGCGGCGGTCCGGTTCTGCGCGGCCTGCTCGTACAGCCGCGCGGCCCCGGCGTGATCGGAAGCCGCCGTCGCCGCCTCGGCCTCGCGCAGTGTGGCCGCCTCCAACAGGTAGCCAACGGGCTTGGCACCGCGCACCTGGGCGAACTCGCTGCGCGCCTCCTCGGGGCGGGACATGCCAAGATAGGCGAGGCCGGCGTGGTAGCGGGCGTAGTGCTCGAGGGGCGTTCCCTTGAGCGCGGGCGACCTGAAGTACGGCAGCGCCTGGGCGTGCTTGGCCTCGCGCAGCAGGCGGAGGCCCGTGGCGAAGCCTGCCAACGCGGGCGGCGGGGCCGATCCCCTGTCGGCGGGCACGAGCCAGAGTTCTTCTTCGGAAGCGGGTGGCGCCGGCCGCGGCGTCGCGGTCAGCTGCGGGGAAACGGGGCGGGGGCGGGGGCCTGCGGGCTGTTGAGCGTGGGGAACGCCGACGAGAACCAAGAGACCTGCCAGGCCGAGAAACGCAGAACGGATCACGTCACCTGCCCCAGCATGCTGGCATCGCCGTCCGCCAGCGTCCGCACCAGTTCCTCGTCGAACCAGCTGGCACGCTGCCGGACAGCAGCCGGGATCTTCTCCTCGTAGAGGCGGCGCGCGCGTTCGACCTCAGGACCGAGGCGCGCCAGGAGGTCGCGGTGTTTCCGCCCCTCCTCGACCGCCGCTTCGTTGTACAGCTTCAACTCGGAAATCAGCAGGCGCGCGTAGCGGCGCGCCGATTCCTCCTGCCGTACCGAGTCGGATTCGGGACCTGTATCTGATCGTCTCACATCCTCGGCGGAAGAGGTAACGGAAAGCGGGCGGGACAGCGAGGTGGCGCGCGAGATGGTGAGCACCTCGAGGCAGCGGGCGGCGTGCCGCGCGAGGATCTCGATCGGCGGCGACTGCCTTCCGTCGCAGTAGAGAACGGCCACGGGCCGCCCGCCCACGCCGATCGGCACCGCGGTGGCCGCCTGGCCGGCAGCAGGAAGCAGCCACAACGGCAGCGATGTCTCGCCGGTCCGGTAATCTTCGGCTGCCACGGCGTCGCCGGTCTGCACGGCGAGTCCGAGCGGGCCGGCCGCCCCCAGCGGCAGGTCGATCGCGGTGATGTCACCGTCGAACCCCGCCTGGCGCCAGCCCCGCACGCGCTCGCCGGCGGCGAGGAAGAGGGCGGCGCGGCCGCTCCAGGTTGCGGCCTGGTCGAGCAGCGCGCCCAGCACGTCGGTCAGCGACACGGCCGTGTCGAGCTGCCGAAGACTTGCGGCCAGCCGCTCCTCGTCCTGGCCGTGCGGTACGCGGGTTTCCTCGAGGCGCTCGTCGCGGTCGCTTGCCGGCGACGGGCCGAGCAACGGCCTGGCCGCGTCGCGTTCCGCGGCCAGCCGGGCACGCAGCGCCTGCTCTGACCGCTCACGCTCGGCCATCAGCTGCGCGCGCAGGGACTGGCCGGCCGCCTCGCGCGCGGCCGCCTCCTCGTCGCGGAGCTGGGCGAGCGCCCGCTGGTGCCCCTCCTCGACTTCGAGCATCTGCTGCTCGTGCTGGCGGATCAGCTCGTCGCGCAGCGCCTGCAGCGCGGCCTCGTGCTCCGCCCCCAGCCGGACGCGCAGCTCTTCCATTGCAGCTTCGTGCTCGGCCACGAGTTGGTTGCGCAGCGCTTCGGTCGCGGTTTCGTGCTCGGCCGCGAGCTGGACTCGCAGGGCTTCCATCGCCGCCTCGTGCTCGGCCACGAGGCGGCCGCGTAATTCCTCGACCGCGGCTTCCTGCTCGGCCGCCAGGCGGGCACGAAGCTCGTGCTCGGCGGCTTCCCGGTCGCCCGTGAGCCGGGCCATCAGCTCCTGCTCGCCGGCCTGGCGTTCGGCCAGGCACTGCGCGCGCACCTGCTCTTCAAGGGCCGCACGCTCTTCGAGCGCCATCTGGCGGGCTTCGGCCAGGACGGCCTGGCCCACCTCGGCGGTGACCTCGTCGCGAAGGGCGGTGAGCGCGGCAGCATGCTGCTCGAGCAGCGACTGGCGCTCGGCCTCGGCGCGCGCCTCGGCGGCTTGAAAGTCGGCGCGAAGCGTGGCGAGCTGCCGCTCCAGGTTGCCGACCGCCTCCTCGCGGTCCTGCCGGGCCTTCTCCATCACCTCGCCGAGCAGGACGTGCAGCGATTGCTCGATCGGCGCCTGCAGCTCTGCCGTAATCGTCGTCGTCAGCCTTCGGACGTAGTCATCAAGGGACATGGGCATTTCCCCGGAACAGACACTTCCCCCGTCCCCCGTTGTTTCGGGCGAAGGGGTGATGCACTACAGGTCGGAGCAGGACGCGGGAGAAGGGCTCAAGACTCAGGGCTCAAGGGCTCAAGGGCTCAAGGGCTCGAGGGCCTGCCGCGCCGGAGCTCGCCGAGGAATTCGCGGCTCAGCCTGCCTCTAACTCATTCACCGTCAGGCACTTGATTCACATGCCCCTGTGCCGTACACTGGGTGTCGGTCACATCCCTGGTTGGCCGGGGCGAGGCGCTGATGGCCTTGCCCGCTCACCTCGTTGTGGGGGCGATACGGCTTCGACGGGGGTATTGGGCCGCGGGAGGCATGCCGAGCTTCCACTTGCTCGTTAATCCGGTGGAACAACACTAACTGCGGACACGCAGCTCGCTCTCGCTGCCTAACTAGCAGCGACGTCCACTCCCTAGTTGCCTGCGCGCGGGGGCCGGACGTCATCCAGGCAGGCTGGCCGGCGGGGATCGTTCCTGGTCCTGGCTGGCGAGACGTCCACGGGAACTAGCCGCCAGCGGTTTTGGCCTCTTCCCCAGGCTGGCGGCGAATCAACAGAAGAGGACAAGCATGTAGAGTCCTGCGGTGGGGTACTCTCGGACGCGGGTTCGACTCCCGCCGCCTCCACCAGCCTTCGCTCACCTGCGCGCAGCTTGCGCTCCTGCTCGGTGAGCTACGGCTCGGCAAGCCAGTCCCTTCCGCGAAGGCTGGTGCCGCGCCGTAGTCAAGCGAGGATCCTGATCCATCCGCAGCTTGACGAAGGCGGGCAGATACTGCAAGCCCACCGGCATCCTCGCTGCTGATTCCTGCGGCATTCCCAGGTCATCGCCATGATCTTGGCCAGGAACTGCGTCCCAACCTGCGGCCTTTGGCCTGCACACCGGCTTGGGTGATGAGCAAGAGGTTTGTGTACATCCTCCGCAGCCTCTCCGTTCGAGAGCGACGATATGTCGGCATCACCGGAGACGTGCGACAGCGCCTCGAATGGCATAATCGAGGGGACCCCTCAGGTCCTCGGCAAGTTGTCTGCCGGCGAGCACCGACATGGGCGTCGAGCTGGTGCGGAAGTCGGGCCGGTTCGACGCAGAAGAAGCACTGCGTCGGAACAGCCTGCTGGCGTCTTGTGACCCGCGCAGGCGGCGCGTTACCGTCGCCAGCGCGGGTGACACGGCTGCTCGTTCCTATCCGGCCGGGTTGGGCGTGGTCGCCCGCGCCGGAGTCTTCGGACGGCTCTGTTTCGCAAGCCACGCGAAGATCGACTCTCCGGCGTCATCCGCGACCAGGTTGTTGTAGATGTAGTTCCACGAGTCGTGCGCGCCGTAGTAGTTGGTCCC
>JARKSS010000075.1 GCA_029974175.1 Vicinamibacterales bacterium | reverse complement strand
AAGCGCTTCGGCGGCGGCGGGCACAAGAACGCGAGCGGCTGCACGGTGGAGGGCACCCTCCCCGAGGTCCGCGCGCGGGTGATCCCGCTGGTCGTCGAGGCCATCAACAAGAGCGCCACCGGCAACGGCGGTGACGCCGAGCCGTCCGCCTGACCGTGGACGGCGTCCTCGTCGTCGACAAGCCGGAAGGTCCCACCTCGCACGACGTGGTTGCCGTCGCGCGCCGCGCGCTCGGCGTGCGGCAGGTCGGCCACGCCGGAACGCTCGACCCGATGGCCACCGGCGTCCTGGTGCTGATGGTCGGGTCGGCCACCCGGCTGGCCCGGTTTCTCTCCGACCAGCCCAAGGCCTACGACGCCACCATCCTGCTCGGCGTGGAAACCGACTCGGGCGACCGGACGGGCCAGGTCGTCAGCCGTGCCGCCGCCGGGACCTCATGGCCCGATCCGGGTGCAGTGCGTGACGCCCTGGGGCGCCTGCACGGCACGCACGAGCAGCTGCCGCCCGCCCACTCGGCCAAGTGGGTTGGCGGCGCGCGGGCCTACACCCTGGCCCGCGCGGGCGCCACGGTTCCGGTGCGCGCGGCGTCGGTGACGCTGCACGACGCGTCGATCGTCAGCTACGAGCCGCCGCGGCTGCGCCTCGCGATCCGCTGCTCGGCGGGCTTCTACGTCCGCGCGCTGGCGCGGGACCTGGGCCGGATGCTCGGCTGCGGGGCAACCCTGGAAGCGCTGCGCCGGACCGGGAGTGCCGACTTCACGCTGGAGCAGGCGGTGGCGCTCGACATCCTTGCGAGCGGGCGCGAGGCGGCATGGCAGCATCTCGTCCCGATGGAGCGCCTGCTGCCCCGCTTACCCGCCGCCCGCCTGACGCCGACCGGCGAGCGCAAGGCGCGGCACGGAAACGACCTGTCGGCCGCCGATCTCGAGGGGACGCCCCCCCGCTGCCCACCGGGCGGAATGGTCCGCCTGCTGGCCGGCGACGGCCGCCTGGTCGGCCTGGCGGGGCCTGCGCGGCCGCCGGCCGTTTTGCATCCCGCCGTAGTCCTGCAGTAGACTAGACTGTTCGTGAAATTCGTCCGGTTGATACGGCGGCCTGGCGCGCGGGGCGTGGCTGGGCCGTGCGTGGAGGTGCGGAGCCGTGGCACTGACGAAGGAACGCAAGACCGAGATCATCGAAACATTCAAGACCCACGACGGGGACACCGGGTCGCCCGAGGTGCAGGTCGCCATCCTCAGCGAGCGCATCAACTACCTGACCGAGCACTTCAAGGTGCACGGAAAGGATCATCACTCCCGCCGCGGCCTCCTGCAGCTGGTCGGCCAGCGGCGCCGGCTGTTGGACTACCTGAAGCGGAAGGATACCGACCGGTACGCCGGCTTGATCCGCCGTCTCGGCATCCGGAAGTAGCCGCTTCCCGCAGTGCCGACCGACCGATCGACCCTCGCCGCGGAGAATCCGATCGGGACGGATGCCGGTTCAACCCGCGACATTCGGCCCGATCGATTTCCCCCCGCGCGTTCCTGCCGGGGTCGCTTTCGCCAGCCCGGGGCTCCCGGGCCAACCGTGACGTTCCAGCGAGGCAACTACGATGCACAAGCGTGAACTCCCCGTCGGGCGCGGGGTCCTGTCCTTCGAGACGGGCAAGCTGGCCAAGCAGGCCAACGGCTCGGTCGTGGTCCGGTTCGGCGACTCGGTCGTCCTGGTCACGGCGTGCTACGCGGCCGCCGAACGGGAGGGGATCGACTTCCTGCCGCTGACGGTGGACTACCGCGAGTACACGTACGCCTCGGGCCGGATCCCAGGCGGGTTCTTCAAGCGCGAGGGAAAGCCGAGCGAGAAGGAAGTGCTCACCAGCCGGGTCATCGACCGGCCAATGCGCCCGCTCTTCCCCCCCGGCTGGCACCACGAGACGCAGATCATCGCCCTGGTGCTCTCGGCCGACGCGGACAACGACCCGGACGTGCTCGCCATCAACGGCGCCTCGGCGGCCGTCGCCCTCTCTGAAATCCCCTTCCAGCGGACGATCGGCGCGGTGCGCGTCGCGCTGGTGGACGACGAGTACCTGCTCAACCCGACCTACGCCGAGCGCGCGCGCGCCCGCCTCGACATCGTCGTGGCGGGCAGCCGCGAGGGGCTGGTGATGGTCGAGGCCGCCGCGAAGGAAGTGACCGAGGCGCAGGTGGTCAAGGCGCTCGAGGTCGCGCACGACGCGATCCGGCAGATCGTGGACACGATCGACCGCATGGCGCAGGAGGCCGGCAAGCCGAAGGTCGAGGCGCCGGCCAAGGAGATCAACCGCGAGTTCTACCGCGAGGTCGAGGAGAAGGTCTGGCTGCCGCTCGGCGAGGCGATGCGCATCCAGGACAAGGCCGAGAACTACGAGGCGGTCGAGCAGATCCTCGAGGACCTCGTCGCGTCGATCCCCGAGGAGGCGGTCGAGCGCCGGCTCGAGGCGCGGGTCATCTTCAAGGAACTCAAGGAGAAGGTGCTGCGCGACGCGGTGCTCGAGAAGGGGCGACGGCTCGACGGCCGGGCGTTCGACGAGGTGCGGCGCATCTGGATCGAGGTCGGCGTCCTGCCGCGCGTCCACGGCTCGGCCATCTTCACCAGGGGCGAGACGCAGGCGCTGGTCACCGCGACGCTCGGCACCGCCGAGGACCAGCAGAAGGTGGAGGCGGTGAGCGGGGAGCACTACAAGCGCTTCATGCTCCACTACAACTTCCCGCCCTTCTCGGTCGGCGAGGTCGCGTTCCTGCGCGGCCCCGGGCGGCGCGAGGTGGGCCACGGCGCGCTCGCCGAGCGGTCGCTCCTGCCGGTGCTGCCGTCCGAGGAGAAGTTCCC
>JARKSS010000157.1 GCA_029974175.1 Vicinamibacterales bacterium | reverse complement strand
CGCCATGGCGCCGTGGGCCCAGAAGGCCACCTACCTCAACTACCTGATGGACGAGGGCGAGGGTCGTGTCAAAGACAGTTTCGGGCCGCACTACGCACGGATGGTGGCGCTGAAGGACAAGTACGACCCGGAAAACTTCTTCCGCATGAACCAGAACATCAAGCCCACCACCCGCGCGGGGTGAGCGGTGGGCTTGTCACAGGCGGGCAGCGCGCCTACTTCTTGGCGAGCTGCAGGAACTGCTTCTGCAGGTCGGCCAGCTCGTCGGCGTGCTTCAGCAACGCATCGGCTGCCTGGTCGCCGTACTTCTGGCGCACCTCCGCCAGGTCGCGGCTGTCCGTGAAGGCCTTCATCATTGTCTCGGCCTCGGCGGTTGCGGCGGCCCGCTGATCCTCGGGCAGCGCCGCGATGCTGACCTTCTGCTGGGCGGCCATCTTCTCCAGCTGCTCGTTTCCCCCCATCTGGTTGAACAGGAGGCGGAGGTTGGCGGCGTGCTGGGCCGCCTGGCGCACGGCGTCGAACTTCTCCGGCGTCAGGCCGAGCGCCTTGCGCTTCTCGGCAAGCTGGTCGTCGACCTCCTTGCTGTACTTCTCCTGCGCGCCAATCTGCTGGAGCGTCTTCATGGTATCGCCTTGGGCCTTCTCGAGGTTCTCGCGGCCCTTTTCCACGTACTCCTTCACGAGCCGGTAGGCTTCCTTCTGGTACTCGACGTAGGCGGTGACCAGCTCCTCGGTGATCTCGACGGGGACCGCGGGCTCGGCCGGGGCCGCGGGCGACGCAGCTGGCGCTGGCGCCGGCGTCGGCTCGGCGGCCTGCGTTTCGGCTTTCGGGGCGGGCTCATCGGACTTGCCGCCGCAGGCGGCAAGCAAGGCAGCGGCGGCGAGCAGGGCAGTAGCAGCGAACGGGTTGATGCGAGTCATGGCGTCTCCGTGGCGGGGGCGACCCACTATACCCCAGCCACGGAGCCGCGTTGCAGGCCGTCAGCGCCGTCTCAGGCGGTGACCGTCTCGAGGAGCTTCAGGAAGCGATCGTAGGGGAGCGCTTCCCAGCTTTCAGCCGAGACGGCGCCCGCCGCCCGCGAGAGCAACGACACCTTGTGCGCCGTCTCGACGTCGGGGGCGTCGTAGATGTCCATGAAGTCGTACGGCCCGAGCGTCGCGTAGTGGGCAACCCACTTCACCTCGGGGCAGCACTCTTTCACCTTGTGCAGCCATTCCTGCCCCGCGATGCGCCGGCCGCGGGCGTCGTGCAGCGACCCGGACGTCAGCTTGGTCATCAGGACGAACGTCGGCATGGCAACCTCCTCGGTGAAGGGACGGCGAACGGAGAACCGCGAAAACCTGACTTCAACAAGCCGGGGGCCGTTCGAGCAGCTCGCGCAGCCGGGTGGCGAACGCCGGGCCCAGCCCCTGCTCCTCGTGCTTGAAATACACGAACACGTCGTCGCAATCTCCGGCGGCGTCCCGGATCGTCGCGGCCCACCGGACGATGTCGGCGTCCTGGTAGCCCTCGTCGCGCAGGCGGAAGTAGGCGTGGGGCGCGGTGATCTCAACCGGGGTCGAGAGCCGCTCGCTGTCGGCCACGCACAGTGCCACGCCGTGCGACCGCAGGCAGGCGAGCGACTCGGCGTCGTGCCAGGATGGGTGCCGGAATTCGAAGGCCGGGCGCATGGCTGGCGAGAGCAGGCGGAGAAAGTCGTCGAGCACCCGCACGTCCTTTTTGAAGGCGGGGGGCAGCTGGAACAGCAGCGCCCCGAGCTTCGGCCCGAGCGCCGCGGCCGCACGCCAGAACGCCTCCAGGTCCTGCGCGCAGCCGCGCAGCCGGGCCACGTGGGTGATTCGCTGCGGCGCCTTGAGCGTGAACCGGAAGCCGTCCGGCGTCGCTTCGGCCCAGCCGGCCATCAGCGACGGGGTCGGCATCCGGTAGAACGTGTAGTTGATCTCGACGCTGCGGAACCGCCCGGCGTAAAAGGGGAGCATCTTGGCGCTTGGGAAGCGCTCGGGGTAGAAGGAGCCGCGCCACTCCGGGTAGTTGTACCCGGACGTCCCGATCCAGTACATGGGGGCCGCCTGTCGTGGGAGGATTTCGCCGTTGCAATTATAGCGTGGTGTGACCGGCCGTGCGGCTTCGTGCCATAATCGGCGCTGCGGATTTGCGGAGGATTGCCGAGTGAGACCGCTGCGCCTGTTCGCCCTGGCCGCCCTTGCCGTCGCGCTGACGGCGTGTGGCGATGATTCGCCAACCGCGCCCTCGAGCGGCGTGTTCACCCAGACCGACCTGGTCGTCGGGACCGGTGCCGAGGCGACGAACGGCAGGGACTTGACCGTGCACTACACCGGGTGGCTCTGGGACCCCTCGAAGACCGACGCGAAGGGCCTGCAGTTCGAGACCTCCCGCACCGGTGACCCCCTGGTGTTCACGCTCGGGGCGGGGCAGCTGATTGAAGGTTTCGACCGGGGCCTGGTGGGGATGCGGGTTGGCGGGCTGCGGCGCCTGATCATCCCGCCGTCGATGGCGTACGGGACGACCCGCAATGGCCCGATCCCGCCCAACGCGACGCTCGTCTTCGAGGTTGAGCTGCTGGAAGTCGAGTAAGGGGGCGGGGCCCTGCCCCTGCCTCAGCCCCCCAGCCTGATGCGCAGGCCGAAGCCGAGTGTCGTGATCCGGTCGTCCAGTTCCCCCTCCCCGTCGTCGCGCGCGCCGCCCTTCAACGCCCCGTAGTTCGCCTCGCCGTAGAGGGCCACCCGCCGCCCCAGCCATCCCTCGAGACCGCCGCCGAAGAGCCAGCCCCATCCCCCCGTCCTCAGCTCGAACTCCTGCGTGCCGCCGGGGATCGTCTGCTCGACGCCGCCGATGGTGAGCGTCCTGTCGTGGATCGTCTGCGTGGTGTGGTAGGTGGCGCGGTGGTGGGTGGCGCCGCCGCGCGCGTAGAAGCGCACCGGGCCGACGGGCACGCCGATGAGGATCGCCGTCGTGATGACCCGGGCGTCGAGCGTCGATTCGTACTGGTAGTTGGTTTCCTCGCCGGTGACCTTCGCCACCGACGGCTTCCGGAAGCCGCCCTCGATGCCGAAGTATTGCGACAGCCAGATCGACGCGCCCACCGAGTAGCCCGGCTTGAACGTGCTGGCATCGCAATCAAGGGTGCCGCAGGCCGACTGGGCGAACTTGCTGAAGCTCGTGTAAGAGCCGTCGGCGAAGAGGATCAGGCCGGTCGGCGCGGGGCGGCGCGGCCGTTCGGCCGGCCCCTCTTCGATGTTCAGCAGCCAGTCGGGCGGGACGGGGCCCTGCCGCACCCAAAGGGTTGGGGCTGCCGGTCCCAGGTCAACGAGCAGGGAGGTCCCAGCCTGGAGCAGGACGAACTGGCCGATGTCGGTACGGCTGCAAGCGGCCTCGGCCGGCGGCGGCTGCATCGCCCGCTCGACGAGCGTGATCACGCGAACGGCCTCGCAGACGTCCACCAGCACCCGCGCGTCGCTTTCGGGACGGTCCAGCTTTCCTTGAGGAAACGTCAGGGTGGCGATCCCGTCGGCCCCTGCGCTGGCCCGCCCGACCGGCTCGCCGTTCCACCGCAGTTCGATCGCAGCCCCGGCGGGCGCGTTCTTCACCACCACCGTCTGAGCGCCGGCGGCGCCGACCGCCAGGGTCACGTTGAGCGCGGCCGCCAGCACCGCGCGCCGCCAGAATCGACTCATGCTCATTACCTCGCAGATCCCGACGTCCGGAGACATGGTTGAGTATGTTACCGCACAAGCCGGCGGTTCTCGCGCGGGGCGGCCTTCATGCAGTGCGGCCAACGGTTATGCGGGTTGCGGCGAATAGCCATGCCGGGCCCGGCAAACGGAAGCCGACTTGCATGCAAGCACCCTTCTGGTCGGAACCACCATGGACAGGGTCGGTCGTTACCAACTTCTCGACAAGCTCGGCGAAGGCGGCATGGGGGTCGTGTACAAGGCCTACGACCCGCTCATCCAGCGCGTCGTTGCCGTGAAGCTGATCAGCTCGCCGAGGACCGACGACCCGGTGCTGCGCGAGCGCTTCTTCGCCGAGGCCCGGGCGGCCGGTCACCTCTCGCATCGGAACATCGTGACGGTCTACGACCTGGGCGAGGACAACGGGCGCCCGTACTTCGCCATGGAGTTCCTCGAGGGCGAGGATCTCGGGCGGATGATCCGCCGCGGCGCGCCTCCCACCCTGCTTGGCAAGATCGACCTGATGGCACAGGCGGGCCGCGGCCTCGCCTATGCGCACGCGCGCGGCGTGATCCACCGCGACGTCAAGCCCGCGAACATCTTCGTGACCACCGCCGGCGACGTGAAGGTGCTCGACTTCGGTCTCGCGCGGCTGGCACGCCCCCCGGGCTCCGACCTGACCAGGACGAGGCCGTTCATCGGCACCGTCAGCTACATGGCGCCCGAGCAGATCCGCGGCGAGCCGGCCGATGCCCGCACCGACCTGTTCGCGTTCGGCGTCGTCCTCTACGAGATGCTGAGCGGCGGGCGGCCTGCATTCGAGACAGACTCGCTCGCCTCGACGATGCATCGGATCCTGACTGAGGAGCCGGCACCGCTGACGGGGCTCGACGCGAGCCTGCCGGAGGAACTGACGCGCATCGTGGAGCGGGCGCTTGCCAAGTCGCGCGACGAGCGATACCAGCAGGTGGACGAGATGCTGGCCGACCTCGCCGCCTTCCGGGCAAGCCTGAACGCGGGCGCCGAGCCGCGGGCAGCGCGATTCCCGCCGCCCGGTCCGCGTCGCGCCAGCCTGGAGGGGCTCGACATCACCATCGGACACGAGGCGGCGGTGGACGTGCGGACGCCGCCGCCGCGCACGCTGCCTTCCGCACCGTCCGACCCGGCGTCGCGCCCGTCCCCGACGCCGGTGGTCTCCGTGCCGCCCTCCGTGATCCACGACGCCCGTCCGTGGTCCGCCCGGCCGGGAGCCTGGGTTGCCGTGGCGGTGGTCGTGGCGGGACTCGCCAGCACCCTCGCATGGCGAACGTGGTTTCAGGGGCAGGACCCGGCAGAGGGACCGGCCACCGTGCAAAGCGCTGCCGCGCCCGCTGCAGGAGTTCCCGCTGGAACGGCCGGCCCTGCTGCGGAAGCACCAGGCGGGAAGACTCCCGAGATGGCGGCCGGTCCAGGGGGAACACCCAGCGCTCCCGACGGGACGCCGGGCCTTCCCGGTGCAACAACCAGCGGTGCGGGTGGAGGATCCGGCGCTGCGGGTGGAGCATCCAGCGAGGCGAAGGCCGCCTTACCAGCCGCCCCGCCGGCGCAATCCTCATCGGCACCGGCGGATCGCCGGCGTGCCGAGGAGGAAGCGCGTCAGCGGAAGCAGGGGGCGCAGGGGACCAAGGTCACCCCGCCCCCGGCGGCGGAGCGCCCCGGTCGGGAACGCGAGGCCGATGAAGCGGCGCGGCTGCTCACTCAGAACGCGGCCATCGAGGCGGCCCGGGCCAGGGGACGGGCCGAATCGGCCGGGGCCGAGCGCCTGGCCGCCGGCACGTATGGCCGCGCCCTCGACGCCGAGCGGGCTGCGGTTGGGCAACTTCGCGCGGGCGCGTTCGAGCCGGCCCGGCTGGCGTTCCTGGATGTCGTGACCCTCTTCCAGCGCGCCGAAGCGGAGGCGCAGGCCGAGCAAGCCAGGCAGCGGGAGGCCGAGCAAGCCAGGCAGCGCGAGACCGAGCGGCCGGCCGCCGAGCCGCCCGCCGCGTCGAACCCGCCAGCGACCGCCGTGCCCGGCATCCCCAGCACGGCCGGCGCGACAAGCGGAGGAGGTGCGGCGGCCCCATCAACTGCCGGCGCTTCGGGAGCCGTTGCGGCACGGGAAGCCATCCGGGCCCTCCTTGCCGGGTACACCGCCGCGCTGGAGGCGCGATCGATGGCGCGCCTGAAGCAGGTCTGGCCTGGCCTTTCCGGCGCCCAGGAGCGGGCCATCGCCGACGAGTTCCAGCACGCGCGGTCGATCGCCGTGAACCTGGCCGACGAGCAGATTGACGTGCGGGGCCCGACCGCGACGGTGACGTGCCGCCGCGCCTACCGGCTCGAGACGCGCGACGGCCAGCGGCTCGAGTCGGTCACGCGCACCGAGTTCGGCCTGCGGCAGGCGGCCGGCGGGTGGGTCCTCGAGCACGTGCGACACCAACAGCGATAGTCAGAGCCTCCATTCGTCCGAACGGTCCTCGAACGTCCCAAGGAGCCCAGCATGAGACGCCCCCTGATTGCGATCGCGCTCCTCGTTTCGGTCGCCTCCCTTGCCGCTCCCGCCGCCGCACAGTCGCGCACCGACCAGCTGGCGCTGCTCTTCCAGGAGGTCTTCGGCCCGAACGGCCTCGTGGTGAACAGCGAGTCGGTGCTTCCCGACGGCTCGACGCACTCGGCGCACTTCAACAGCGGGTTCCAGTCGAACTTCAGCCAGTTCAACCTCGCGATTGCCGGCCAGCTGGCCTCGCTGCCGCTGCCGTCGCCAGCCTCGGGCTTCACCTACACGTTCGACACGACGACCGGCACCTTCATCCGCTCGACGCAGAGCTACGGGCCCATCCTGACGGATCGCGCCGAGACGATCGGGCGGGGCCGGTTCTCGTTCGGCTACAACGTCCAGTTCTTCTCCTTCGACTCGCTCGAGGGGCTCAACCTCGGCGGCATCCCCGCAGTGTTCACGCACGACAACTTCCAGCTCGGGGGAGGTCTTGCCGACATCGTCACCACGGTCAACTCGATCGAGGCGTCGGTGGCACAGATGACGGCGGCGATCACCTACGGGGTGACGGGGCGCTTCGACGTCTCGCTGGCCGTGCCGATGGTGCGGACGCGCCTGAGCGTGCGGTCCGATGCCACCATGCAGCGAATCGGGACCGAGGACCCCTCCATTCACTTCTTCCGCGACCCCGACGCACCCGAGGGCTACGGGTCGCACCGCCAGTTCTTCGCCAGCGGCACGGCCACCGGCCTGGGCGACGTGCTGGTGAGGGTCAAGGGCACGGCGTTCCGAGAGGGGAGCCGGGGCATCGCTCTCGGGCTCGACGTGCGGCTGCCGACCGGGGACGAGCGCGACCTGCTGGGCTCGGGGGCGCTCGGCATCAAGCCGTTCGCCGCGGTTTCTCTCGGCTGGGGGCGGTTCGCCCCGCACGTCAACGTGGGCTACCAGTGGAACGGCCGCAGCGTGCTGGCCGGGAACGTGAAGGCGAACACGCGCGCGAAGATGCCCGACCAGCTGCTCTTCTCGGTGGGCGCCGACATCGGCGTCAGTGACCGGTTCTCGCTGGCTGCCGACGTGCTGGGAGCGCGCGCCATCGACTCTCCGCGGCTGTTCCCGACCACCTTCACCCCGCAGGGCTCGAGCCAGGCGTTCCCCGACGTCGCGTTCCGGAGCTCGACCTTCACGATGACGGCCGGCTCGGTCGGCTTCAAGGTGGCTCTCGCGAGGCGCCTGCTGGCCAACTTCAACCTGCGCTTCCGGCTGAGCGACGCCGGCCTCGTCGATCGCGCGTCGCCGCTGTTCGGCGTCGAGTACGGGTTCTGACAGGCCGCCGAAAGCCGCGGCCTGAATGCAGCACAACAGTTCGGGTTACTATCCCCGGATGCTGCTGCTGAAGAACGCCGAGGTCTTCGACCCCGAACCGAGGGGGCGCACCGACATCCTGGTGGCGGGCGGACGCATCGAGCGGGTTGCGCCCGGCCTCTCGCTGCCGGCCGGCCTCTGCGACGTGGTGGACGCCGGCTCGTCGTTCGTGGTTCCCGGCTTCATCGACTGCCACGTACACATTTTGGGCGGGGGCGGGGAAGGCGGATACGCCACCCGCACGCCCGGGCTTCGGCTGTCTGACGCGATCCTCGGCGGCGTCACCACGGTCGTCGGCTGCCTGGGAACCGACGGCGTCACGCGCAGCCTCCCGGCGCTGCTGGCCAAGGCGCGGGCGCTCGAGGAGGAGGGCCTTACCACTTTCATCTACAGCGGCCACTACGCGGTGCCGCTGCAGGCGATGACCGGCAGCATCGAGCGCGACCTGCTGCTGGTGGACAAGGTCATCGGCGCGGGTGAGGTGGCCGTCTCCGACCACCGGTCCACCCAGCCCACCTTCGACGAGCTGGCGCGCCTTGCCGCCGAAACGCGGCGGGGTGGGATCCTCTCCGGGAAGGCCGGCGTGGTGAACGTCCACGTGGGCGACGGCCTACGCGGCCTGGCCCTGCTTCGGCGACTGGTCGAGGAGACCGAGATTCCCGCCTCGCAGTTCCTCCCGACCCACATGAATCGCAATCCGCGGCTTTTCGAAGAGGCGATCGCGTGGGTGGCGAGCGGGGGGCTTGCCGACTTCACCACCTCCACGGTGCCGGCCTTCATCGAAGAGGGCGAGGTGGCGGCCGCACTCGCGCTGCGCCGGATGATGGACGGGGGAGTGCCGGTCGCGAACCTGACGTTCTCCTCGGATGGGCAGGGAAGCCTGCCGCGATTCGATGCGGAAGGGCGGCTGGTGGGCCTCGACGTCGGCCGGGTGACGAGCCTGTTCGCCTCGGTGCGCGAAGCGGTGCTCGAGCACGCCGTTGCGCTGGAGACGGCGCTGGCGCTGATCACGTCGAACCCTGCCCGCATCCTGAAGCTGCGGGGGAAGGGCCGCGTCGCCGACGGAGCGGATGCCGACCTCGTGCTGCTCGACCCCGGTACGCTGGCCATCACCGGCGTCATCGCGCGCGGGCGCTGGCTCATGCGCGACGGCCAGCCGATCGTGCAGGGGACCTTCGAATGAGCGTGCGCGATCGGCTTCGGCGGCTGGCGATGCCCCACACCCTCGTGCTGGTGATGGCGCTGGTGGTGCTGGTCCTGGTCCTGTCGTGGGTGGTGCCGTCGGGTGAGTACCAGCGGGTGCAGGTCGAGACCAGCGCGGGGATGCGGACCGTCACCGTCCCCGGCACCTTCCAGCAGGTCGAGAAGATCTACCTCGGGCCCCAGATGGTCCTCGAGGCGCCGCTCAAGGGGTTCGTGGACGGCGCGCTGCTCATCGCGTTCCTCCTGATGATTGGCGGCAGCTTCGCGATCTTCCAGGAGACAGGGGCGGTGGACTTCGGGATCCGCCGGCTCACCGCGGTGCTGACGGCGCGGCCGCATCTCGAGGGCCTGCTGATCCCCGTGCTGATGGTCATCTTCTCGCTCGCGGGGTCGGTGTTCGGGATGTCCGAGGAGGTGATCCCCTTCATCCTGATCTTCATCCCGCTGGCGATGCGGCTGGGCTACGACTCGATCGTGGGCGTCTCGATCCCGTTCCTCGGCGCCGCCGCCGGTTTTGCCGCAGCCTTCTTCAACCCCTTCACCGTCGGCATCGCGCAGAGCATTGCCGGCATCCCGCTCTACTCGGGCCTCGGCTACCGGCTGTTCACCTGGGTCGTGGGCACGGCCGTGATGATCGCGTACGTGATGTGGTACGGGCGACGCGTCCGCAGGAACCCCGACATCAGTCCCGTGCGCGACATCGATCGGGCGCGCGAGGCGGCCGACGCGCATGGCCGAACAGACGAGGGATGGGACGTGCGCCACGTGGCGACGCTCTCGCTCTTTGTCGGGTCGATGGTGCTGCTGGTGGTCGGCGTCCTGGCGTGGCAGTGGTACATCGACCAGATCGCGGTGCTCTTCTTCGGGATGGGCATCGCGCTCGGGTTCGCCGGCGGCATGGGGCCGAGCCGCCTTGCGCGCACCTTCGTCACGGGGGCGAAGGACATGGTGGGCGTGGTCTTCATCATCGCCTGCGCGCGGGCCCTGCTCGTCATCGCGCAGGACGCCAGGATCCTCGACACCATTCTCTACGGGGCGTCGAACACCCTGTCGGTACTGCCGCGCGGCGTGATCGCGCAGGTGATGTTCCTGATCCAGTGCGCGATCAACTTCTTCATCCACTCGGGGACGGCGCAGGCCGCGCTCACGATGCCGATCATGGCGCCGCTGGCCGACCTGGTGGGGATCACGCGGCAGACCGCCGTGTATGCCTTCCAGTTGTGCGAGTTCATCAATCCCATCCTGCCGACCAGCGCGGTGACCATGGGTGTGCTCGGGGCGGCGGGGATCCCCTGGGAACGCTGGGCGAGGTGGTTCCTGCCGCTGATGCTGATCCTGGCGGTGCTCAGCGTCCTGCTGCTGATTCCGCCTGTGCTGTGGTTCGAGTGGAGGTAGTGGGATGCGTCGCGCGTTCGCGATCGTCGCGGTGGCACTGCTTGCGCTCGCCCCGGTGGGGCTGGGCTTCGGCCGCGGCACGGCAGGACAGCAATCGAACCCGGCCCAGGACTTCGTCTTGCCGGGGGAGCGGGAGAGTCTGCCGGCCCCGGTGGCCGAGGCGGTGGCCTCGCTGCAGGCCGATCGGCTCGCCGCCCACATGGCCTTCCTGTCGGCACCGGCGCTCGGCGGCCGGGGGCTGGGCGACCAGGGCCTCGAAGCCGCGATCGAGTACGTGGCCGCGCAGCTGGCGCTGGCTGGTGTATCGCCCGCGCGTGCCGGCAGCGGCTTGCAGCCGCTCGAGGCCTACTACCAGCCGGTCGCGTTGAAAGCCGTCAGCCGGCCCGGCGGCCGGCTCACGATCAGCCGGGGCAGCGGGGGCGGTGCCGTCCACAAGGTGTTCCGCCCGGGCGCCGACGCGCGGTTCCCCGGGTTGCCCCCTCGAACGCTGGAAGGGGCCGCGGTGTTCGCCGGGTACGGCATCCGCGAGCCGCGCCCCGCACGCGACGACTACAAGGGTCTCGACGTGAAGGGGAAGGTCGTCGTCCTGCTCGGAGGACTGCCCAAAGGGGCCGAGTGGCAGACGCCCGAGCTGCGGGCGCGCTACGACGCGAGCAGTGCCCGGGCGCGCTATGCCGCGAAGGCCGCCCTGGCCGCGTCCCTGGGTGCCCGCGCCATCGTCGCGATCGAGGACGAGGCATTCGCCGCGGCGCTGGCGAAGAGCGCGGCAACGCCGGCCTCGAGCTTCTTCGTACTGGCCGAGGCGGATCCGGCCCCGCTTCCGCCCGTGGTGCGGGTGACGCCGCGCGTGGGCGACGAGCTGCTGGCCGCCGCCTCGCTCTCGACCGCCGCGGCCCGGACGGCGGTGCCGCGAGACCTTCCGGGAACCAGGTTGAAAATCGAAATCACCGGCCGTGAACGGGCGGTGACCTCGCGGAACGTGATTGCCACGATCCCGGGCGCCCACCCGGTCCTGCGCGAAGAGGCCGTCGTCATCGGGGCGCACATCGATCACCTCGGGCGGCGGGGGACGGCCTACTACCCGGGGGCCGATGACAACGCCTCGGGCGTGGCCGCCGTGCTCGAGATGGCGCGCGCGTTCACCACCGCGAAACAGAAGCCGGCAAGGACCCTTGTCTTCGCGTTCTGGACGGGCGAGGAGGAAGGACACCTGGGGGCCGAGTACTACTGCCGCCACCCGGCCTGGCCGCTCGACCGGACGGCCGTCTATCTGAACCTCGACATGATCGGCCACCCCTGGCTGCGGCAGGAGATCGAGAAGCTCGTCGCGGACGCGGGGCTCGGGCGGGGCGACGAGTTCCTCGCGGCCGTGGACCCGACGCGGTTTGTCGAGCTGGGGGTGGCGGAGTGGGCGCGGGACCTCGCGCCCACCCTCAAGTCGGCCGCGCGCGGCGTCGGCCTCGCGCTGCGCCTCGATTGGACCGACGGCAAGACAGGCGGCAGCGACTACCGCGAGTTCGCCTGGCGAGGCGTCAGGTTCGTGAGGTTCTTCGGTAACTACTTCGACGGCTACCACGAGCCGGCCGATCGGATCGAGACGCTCGACCGCGAGCAGGTGCTGCGGGTCGCCCGCCTCGCGCTCGCCTCTGCCTGGCTCCTCGCGGATCGCTGACTATCCCTCTGCCTTCATCCCGGTGAGCGCCTCTGCAACGAGGTTCATGTCCGCCAGACCGCCAGCCTGGAAGGCGAGGGCGCCATCGAGGTCGCCGAGCTTCCGCAGGCGCTCGAGATCCTCGGCGCCAAGGCCGTTCGAGGCCGTGAGCGCCGCCAGGATCCGCGAGGGAACCGAGAGGGCCACCTGCGACGCCCAGAGCCGCGACTGGGCCTTCAACAGGTCGCCGTCCTGCGCGGCCGCGGCTTTCGCGAGCGCGACGGCGGTCTCGACCTCGGCCATCGAGGTGGCGTACTCGAAGGCGACGTGCTGCTGCCGCACCAGCTTGGCGCGGAAAGCCGTCTGCGCGGCGTCGGCCAGGAAGCGCGCGGCGCGCGCCACGGCCGGACCGCCCACCTCGGTGAGCGGTTCGACCTCCTGGGCCATCCGCAGGTAGAACTGCCCCTTGCTCTTGACCGCCTCGCGCATCCGAAAGATCCCGATGATGCTCTGCTGGATCTCCGAGGTGCCCTCGTAGATGGTGAGGATGCGCGCGTCGCGGCGGATCTTCTCCACCTCGAAGTCCACGCAGTAGCCGTACCCGCCGAGCGCCTGCACGGCATGGTCGGCGGCGATGTTGCCGACCTCGGTGGCGAACAGCTTGGCGACCGACCCTTCCACCTGGCGGTCGGTGGACCCGCTGTCGAGCAGGTCGGCGACGTGCTCGATGTAGGCCCGCGCCGCCGCCAGCCGCACGCTGTTGGGCACCAGCAGCTTGTGCGTGAAGCCCTGCTTTTGCGCCAGGAAGGTGCCGAACTGCTTACGCTGCTTCGAGTACGCGATGGCCTTCTCGAGCGCCGAAAGGCCGGCGCCGAGGCCGAAGGCGGCCACCATGAGGCGCGTGTAGCCGAAGACCTCGTTGGCCTGCTTCAGGCCTTCGCCCTCGCGCTCGCCGACGATGTTCCCGGCGGGGATGACGACGTCCTGGAGCAGCACCTGCGCAGTGTCGGAAAGGCGGATGCCGTGCTTGATCTCGTGGCGGCCCGGCGTCAGGCCCGGCGTCTGGCGCTCGACCACGAAGAAGGTGGGGCCGCCGGGGGCCTTGGCGAGGATCGTATAGAGGTCGGCAATCGATCCGTTCGAGATGAACTGCTTCACGCCGTTCAGGCGGTAGTGCGTCACGCGGCCGTCGGCGTCGGTGATCGGTGTCGCCTCGGTTTTGAGGCTCTGCACGTTCGACCCCGCCTCGGGCTCGGTCACGCCGTAGGCAACGATGAGGCCCTCCTCGGCGATCCGCGGGATCCACTTCGCTTTCTGTTCCTCGGTGCAGCCGACGCGGATCGGGTCGGTGCCCAGCGCCACCGCCAGCATGCCGGTCGCCAGGCCGAGGTCGATCTTCGCGAACTCGCACGACAGGCGGTACACGTCGTAGGCGCCGCCCCCCATGCCGCCGTACTCCTCGGGGAGGAACACCAGGTGCAGCCCGACATCGGGGCCGAGCATCGCCCGCACCACCTCGGCCGGGCAGCGGTCGGTCTCGTCCCACTTCAATCGCTGCTCGAGCGGCGCCTCGCGCGCGGTGAACTCGTAGAGCGTCTTGACGATCAGGTCGAGGTCTTCGGTGTTCAGGCGCTTCATCAGCATTCGGTCTTCATCCTCGCGGGCGCGCCCAGTACATGACCCTCGTACCCGAGCCGAGCGGCTCGCGCTCGAGGATCTCGCACCGGGCCCGCAGGCACCGCTCGAACACGTCGAGCTGGTAATCGGCGTACTGGTCTTCCTTGTTGCGCAGCAGCACGCCCACCATGGGGTCTTCGCGGGTCACGAACTCGATCACGATGTCGCCGCCGAGATCGGCCAGCCAGTCCACGAACTCGTCGAGCGGGACGTTGGCGCCGATGACGACGTGGTGGATGAGCGCCAGGGCCAGCACGAGGTCGGGCCGGCCGCGCGAGGCCAGGCGCTTGCGTTCCAGGTTGCGCCACCCGAGGTCGGGCGACGGGTCGGTCAGGTTCCCGACCAGGGGCAGGATCCGGGTGTGGTTCTCGGCCTTCAGCGACTGAAACAGGCGTTCGACCGCCAGGTGATCGGCGTCCAGGGCGACGACGTAGGACGCATGCTCGGCGGCAATGCGGGAGAAGGTGCCGGTGTTGCAGCCCAGGTCCCACACCAGGCGCCGGCTGCCCGTGGCGGCGGCACGGCCGACGAACCGCCGCTTCGCCTCGGCGTCGGCTGCCTCGTAGTGGCCGCATTTCGTGTACTCGGACCACGTGGACCGGCCCCGCTTCCAGGTGAGGCCGGCAATCAGCTTTCGCAGCCGCGTGGCGTTCGCCTTGATCAGCGCGCTGTCGAAGCCGGCCGCGCGGAGGTCGGCCTTGACGTCGCGCTTCGTGCTGCCGTAGGCGGCCTGCGCCCGCGCCTGCAGGTAGACGTGCGTGAGCACGCCCCGCCGCAGCCGCCCGCCGAGGCCGAGCATGTTGAGGCAGCTCTCGGGGTCGATCCCTTCCAGGCTGCCGCGCAGCCAGGGGTGGAACGGGATGTCGCGGTAGGCCGTGAGCAGCAGCGGGTAGAGGAACAGCTGGCAGAACTGCCGGTAGCCGATCCACGGTTCGCCCGGGGGGCGCCGCTCGAAGGAAGCGATGTCCACGAAGACCGGCTTCGCCCCGCGCCACTGCACGTTGTAGGCAGAGGCGTCCTTGAGCGTCATCCCCTCGTCGAGCGCCGCCAGCAGCAGGTCGAGCTGCAGCAGCGCCGCGTCGCGCAGCATCCCGAACGACCACTCGTAGGGGTACGAGACGAAGGGAATCCGCTCGTGGCGGAGAACCGCGGCCCAGTCGGCCGCGAACGCGGGCACGGGACCCGCGGCCGGGTCGAGGCGCTCGGTGCCGACCAGCCCGCCCTCGGCGACGAAGCGGCGGAAGAAGGCAGTGGCCGACAGCGCGTTCCACTGCTCGAGCGCGCGCTCGTTCAGCCCCCGGAAAACCTCGTCGTCCTGGATGAAGACCCTGGCGGACCGATCGCGGAAGGAACCCGGCTCGACAGCCGCCTCAGGCATCGCCCGGACGCTCCCGGTCGTGCCCGCCGATGTGCAGGATGTCGAGGATGCGGCGCCAGAAGAGCTTCAGGATGACCGCAAGCCCCGCGACGCCGCCAAGCAGCAGCTGGATGAGCATGCTGCCGCTGCCCGGGTCGAGGTAGGCCTGGACGGGCGGTTGCCAAGCCAGCAGGAACGCACACGCGAGCAGGAGAGGTGTCAGTAGGCGCATAGACTGGAAGAGCTTGGTCTCGGGGGGAGACCGCCGGTGAGTGTAGCACGGGCCAGCCGCCGAGGGTGACGGCTACGATACGATGTCGAGCGGCTTGGTCGTCTTCCAGTGTCCCCGCGTGAAGTCGGGGAAGTCCTGCGGGGCGCCTCCCGCGGCCACCGACTTCTCGCTGAGGGGACCGACCGCCGACCAGAAGCAACCCTCGTAGACGTTCTGATCCAGCGGCAGGCCGTTCCGGAGGCATTCGACGATGCGGTACAGCATCAGGAAGTCCATGCCGCCGTGGCCGCCCATCTTCTTCGCCAGTTCCCCCGCCCGCTTGAAGAGCGGGTGCTCGTACTGCGCCACGAACTGTTCCCACGCCTCGCCCTCGGTCCACTCGTGGTAGCTCTTCAGCCCTGCCACCCCCTCGATGGCCAGGCGGTTCGGGAAGCCGGCCAGGATGCCCTTCGTGCCCTGGATCAGGTTGTGGCGCGAGTAGGGCCGCGGCGAGTTCTCGTCCCACTGCACCACGATCGTCCGGCCGAGGGCCGTCGTGATGATCGAGGTGTTGATGTCGCCGGCGCGGAAGGTGGCCTGGTTCCACTTGTGGTCGGGGGGGAAGTTCGCCTTGGCGTAGAGGGCGCGCGCCCGGGCGAGTGACGAGAACGACACGAGCCGTCCGAAGGTGTCCTCGGTGCGCGCGAGGCTCATGTACTGCGCGACCGGGCCGAGGCCGTGGCAGGGGTACAGGTTGCCGTTGCGCTTGATGTAGTGCTGGGTGCGCCACGAGCCCGTGCCGCGATCGACTTGCCGCATCTGCCGGCGAAGGTCGTGGATGTACGCGGCCTCGCCGTGAAGCAGCTCGCCGATGAGGCCCTGCCGCACCATGTTGAGGTAGAGCAGTTCCTCGCGCCCGTAGCACACGTTTTCCATGTGCATGCAGTGGCGCCCGGTTTCCTCCGACGTGTTCACCAGCGCCCACATGTCCTCGATGGTCGTCGCGATCGGCGTCTCGATGAAGACGTGGGCGCCGGCCCGCATCGCTTCGACTCCCATCGGGGCGTGCGCTTCCCAGGGGGTGGCGACGATCACGGCGTCGGGCTTCTGCTCGACGAGCATCTTCCGCCACAAGTTCGCGTCGCCGAAGTACAGCGTCGGGTTGTGCCCGAGCGCCTTGACCCTCGCCTCGGATCGTTTCGCCAGGTCCTCGTAGAGGTCGGAGATGGCCACCACCTCGACGCCCTCGATGGCCGCCATCTGCCGCACGTGGCCCGACCCGCGCGCGCCGACCCCGATGATGGCCAGCCGCACCTTGTCGAGCTTGGGCGCGGCGAAATCGCCCATGTAGCGTGCGCCGGCAGCGCGCGGCGGCGCCTGCGCGCCAGCTTCGAGCGCCGGCGCGGCCGCGAGGGCCGCGGTGGCGCCGCCGAGGGTCTTCAGGAAGGTGCGGCGTTCGGTCTGAGTCGGCTTCCTCTTCATGGTGGTCTGCGCCCTCCGGGAGGAATGCGGCGGTGCGGTGCGCCGCCAGTCGCCCAATCCTACACCCTGATGCCCCCGCTATTGCCCGTTGACCAGGTCACCGTACCCGCGGATGCGGCCGGCGGCCACGCCGCTCAGCAGCTCGTCCACGCGCTGTACCGTTGACGAGCTGATGTACCCTGGTGTCGTCGGCGCCCAGCCGTAGCGGCTCGGGAACACCGCCCGGATGATGACGCTGCGCTCGGTGCGGGGAAGGTTCGCCAGGTTCGTGACGAACTGGTCGAAGACGCCGCGGCTGGCGAGGTAGTACTCGACGTTCGACGTGTAGAAGGCCGAGAGGTGCGCCCCAAGCTCCTCGAGGAGTTGTCCCACGGCGGCCATCGCCGTCCGGCCGCCCAGGTCTCCCACCACGGGGATGATCAGGCCTTTCCGCTGGAGGGTGCGCACGAACTGGAAGTCCTCCTCGTTCGCCAGGTAGTTCCAGCGGCGGCCCTCACGATCGGTCTCGAGCAGCAGCTCCCGGTAGGAGGGGTAGTAGCGCTGCGGCGGCCGGCCGGCCGACTCGAACTGCAGCTCGAGCCCGCGCTCGATGAAGGTTCGGTGGAACAGGTCGATCGTCTCGAAATCGCCCTTCGACAGCGGGACGCCGAGCCGCTCGATGGCCGCGTCCACGCGGGCGCGCAGGGCCGTGACGGCGTCGGGCGGCGCGGGGCCGAGGTCGATGTGCTCGATGATGCGCTCGAGGCTCGCGCGCTTCCACGCGTCGCGGGACTTCGGCGCGGGTCGCCCGAAGAGCAGGCTCATGTACTCGGCGCGGTTGTCTGCCAGCTGGAAGAGCGCCCGAAAGAGCAGGTGCAGCAGCAGGTTGTCGCGGCGGATGTCCACGATGAAGGCAATCGACGGCCGCGTGTGGGCGATGTAGGTGAAGTTCTGATCGGGACCGACGCCGAGGTACACGCCTCCCTCGAGCCCCGCCCGGCGCAGCTCGGGGATCACGTGCAGGTACGACCGCTCGTTCGAGATCAGGTTGTTGCTGTTGAAGAAGCCGCCGGGTTCCGAGAGGGCGCCGACCGTCTCGGCGTAGGTGGCGGGCTTCCGGGTGACGGGCGCCGTGCAGACCGCGGTCAGCAGCGTCGCCGTCAGCAGGACGAGGAGGCGGCGCGGCAGGGGGGGCATGCCCCAGTATAAGCAAGCCGGCTTCCGGGACGCGTGGGATGGTGCGCACACGGCAGAGCCGGTCACGGTGGAGTTGCCGGTGCCGCAGGC
>JARKSS010000093.1 GCA_029974175.1 Vicinamibacterales bacterium | reverse complement strand
TGAACTGCATGGCGACGGCGGCGTCCTTAGCGCGGACCTTATCCGCCGTCTCGCGCGCTTTTTGAACGAGCTTTGCTGCAAGCGCGTCGTCCGTCGCGGCGATCATCCTTGCCGCAAGCCACGCGGCGTTTGCTCCGCCGTCGATGGCGACGGTCGCCACAGGCACGCCCGAGGGCATCTGCACGGTGGAGAGCAGCGCGTCGAGCCCCTTGAGGGCGGAGGAATCGATCGGCACGCCGATCACCGGCCGTGTCGTGTGGGCGGCCACCATGCCCGCCAGGTGCGCAGCCGCACCCGCGCCGACGATGAACACCTGCACGCCGCGGCGCGGCGCGTCGGCGAGCAGCCGCTGCACGCGGTCGGGCGACCGGTGGGCCGAGGCGACCGTCATCTCAGAGGCGACGCCCAGCTCCCGCAGGAGGTCCACGCACCCTTGCATGATCGGCGCGTCGGAATCGGAACCCATCAGGACGAGGACTGAGATACGGTCGGCCTGTTCCATGTCACAGATCACCGGCAAATCGAGAACTGGAGACTCCGGATGGCGCCTGCCCTACGCGCCGATTGCCTTTCTCCCGATATCCCGCCTCATCCGCATCCCCTCGAACGTGATGCGCGAGGCTCCCTCGTAGGCGCGCGAGATCGCCTGGGGGAAGTCGTGGCCTTCGCCGACCACGGTCAGCACGCGGCCGCCGGAGGTCACAACCTGCCCGTCGCGCCGGGCCGTGCCGGCGTGGAACACGAGCACCCCGGGAACCGACTCGGCGCTCTCGAGGCCGGAGATGACCTTTCCCTTCTCGAACGCGTCCGGGTAGCCGCCCGAGGCCAGCACCACTCCCACGTGGGGCCAGTCGCGCACGCGGCAGGTTTCGTGGCCGAGCCGGCCGGCTGCGGCAGCGGCGAGCAGCGGCGCCAGCTCGCCATCGATCATCGGCACGACCACCTGGGCCTCGGGGTCGCCCAGGCGGACGTTGAACTCGACCACCTTCGGCCCGTCGTCCGTCAGCATCAGGCCGGCGTAAAGGAAGCCCCGGAACTCCTGCCCTTCCGCCCGCATGCCGTCGACGACCGGCATGACGATGGTGTCGCGGATTCGATCGAGCCGCTCGGCGTCCACCAGCGGGCTTGGTGCAAAGGCCCCCATGCCCCCCGTGTTCGGTCCGAGGTCGCCGTCATAGGCCCGCTTGTGATCCTGGGCCGTCGGCAGGATCAGGGCGTGCCGGCCGTCGGTCAGGGCGAAGACCGAGACCTCGGACCCGCGCATGCACTCCTCGATCACGATCCGGTCGCCGGCCGCGCCGAAGCGCCGGTCCACCATGAGGGCCTGCAGGGCGCGGTCGGCGGCGGGAGGGTCGGCGGCGACGATCACCCCTTTGCCGGCGGCGAGGCCGTCGGCTTTCAGCACGACCGGCCAGCCGAAGCGGCCCGAATGGAGGATGGCGCGTGCCGACGCGACGGTGTCGCACACCTCGCTGGCGGCCGTCGGGACGCCGTGCCGGGCCATGAAGGCCTTCGCGAACGCCTTGCTCGATTCGAGGCGGGCGGCCTCGCGGCGCGGCCCGAGCAGCAGCCGGCCGCGGGCTTCGAAGAGGTCGGCTATCCCCTCGGTAAGGGGCGCCTCGGGGCCCACGACGGTGAGGTCGGCGTCGATCGCCTCGGCGAGCGCGAGGAAGTCGGCCGGGGTGCCGGCCCCCGCCGGAGCCGGCTGGGCCACCTGGGCGATGCCGGCGTTGCCCGGCGAGCAGTAGACGGTGACGCCCGGGTCGCGGGCGAGCTTCCAGGCGAGGGCGTGTTCGCGTGCGCCGCCGCCAACGACAAGGATCCGCATGGTCGTGAAATTTCGGCCGAAAACCGCCCGCTGTTCGTGATAGCCTAGCATATTACGGGCATTTCAGAGGAAAGCCCCGAGCCAGCCGGGCCAGTAAAGGGGGTGTCACGGGCGTGGCTGAAGTCAAGCTGCAGGAAGGCGAGTCGGTCGAGAGCGCCCTTCGTCGCTTCAAGCGGAAGGTTCAGCAGGAGGATATCATCAAGGATATCAAGAAGCACTCCTTCTATCTGAAGCCGGGGGACAAGCGCCGGGCCAAGCAGGCCCTCGCGCGCAAGCGGAGTCGCAAGAAGCTCCGGCGTGAGATGGAGTAGCGAGAATCGGGGGGAACCACCGATGGAGTTCCAAGACAAGGTCCTGCACTGCGTGGATTGCGGGACGGAGTTCATCTGGACCGCGGGGGAACAGCTGTTCTTCGCCGACAAGAACTTCAAGAACGAACCCAAGCGGTGCAAGGCCTGCAAGGCGAAGCGGGCCAGCAGGCCGGCCGGTACGGTCGCGGCGGCCCGTGAGCGCGTCGAGACGCAGACGACCTGCTCGGAGTGCGGGAAGGTCACGACGGTCCCGTTCAAGCCGACGCAGGGGCGTCCGGTTTACTGCCGCGAGTGCTTCCAGCAGCGGAAGTTCGCGGGTGCTGGCGGCGTCGGCGTGTAGGGACTCCACGAGAACGGCGGTTGAAACGGGGGCCCCGCGGATGCGGGGCCCCCGTTTCGTGTACGGCGCCCCGGGGCGCAAGTATGCCGAAAACCGCGCGTTGCCGTTGGTTGACGCGTTTTTCAGCGCTACGCTAAGATGACATGCCTCATACTGTGCCGGTCGAGCGAAGGTAACGGGGGGGCGCTGGGCCCGTGAGGCTGGAGGAGTACGGAATGCAGATCCACCAGAGACAGGTCGGCGACGTGATGATCATCGACGTCGTCGGCAAGATGACGCTCGGCGAAGGCGACGAACTCCTTCGCGACAAGGTGAACAGCCTGATCCAGCAGGGGCACCGCAAGCTCGTCCTCAACCTCGCGGAGGTCCCCTACATCGACAGCGCCGGCCTGGGCGAGATCGTGCGGACCTACACGACCGTGAGCCGACAGGGAGGGGCTCTGAAGCTGCTGAGCCTCACCAAGCGGATCCAGGACCTGCTGTCGATCACCAAGCTCCTGACGGTGTTCGAGACCTACGAATCGGAAGCCGAGGCGGTGAAGAGCTTCGGCCCGGCGGGTGTCTGACCCGTCCCGGAACCGCGCGTCATGACGCGCCAACCGGTCCCGGAGACCGTGAGCCGGGACGCGTCCCTCGCGGACCGCGCCCCGGCCCGTTCCGCGTTGGCCAGCCTGCTGGTTTCGCTGCGCCCCGAGCAGTGGACGAAGAACCTGGTCGTCTTCGCCGGGCTCCTCTTCGGCCGGCAGCTGTTCGATCCGCGCGCTGTCGGCCTGGCGGTCGCCGCTTTCGCCATCTTCTGCCTGCTCTCCGGCGTCGTGTACCTGCTGAACGACGTCGCCGACCGGGAGGCCGACCGCAACCACCCGCTCAAGTCACGCCGGCCGATCGCCTCGGGTGACCTGGCGCCCGCGACGGCGCTCTTCGCGGCGGCGTTGCTTGGCGCGGCTGCCCTGGCGGGGGCGTTCGCGCTGGGCCCGGCCTTCGGCCTGGTGTCGCTGGCGTACGTGGCGCTGCTCGGTGCGTACTCTGCGCGTCTGAAGCACGTCGTGATCATCGACGTACTCACCATTGCCATCGGTTTCGTGCTGCGCGCGGTCGCCGGCGCGGTGGCCATCGACGTCCCGATCAGCCAGTGGCTGCTCGTCTGCACGGTGCTGCTCGCGCTCTTCCTGGCGCTCAGCAAGCGCCGCCACGAGATCGTGCTCCTGGCCGGCGGTGCCCCCGGCCACCGCCGGATCCTCGGCGAGTACTCGCCGTACCTGCTCGACCAGATGATCGGCGTGGTCACCGCTTCCACGCTGATCGCGTACATCTTCTACACCTTGAGCCCCGAGACCGCCCACAGGTTCGAAACGGAGTACCTCGGCCTCACCACGCCCTTCCCGCTCTACGGGATTTTCCGTTACCTCTACCTCGTGCACCAGAAGGAGGGGGGCGGAAGCCCCTCGACGATGCTGCTCACCGACAAGCCGCTGCTGGTGTGCGTGGCGCTGTGGGCCGTGTCGGTCGTGGTGATCGTGTACCGCCCGTGGGGGCTCTGAGGCGCACCCTCAAGCCATGCCTGACTTCACTGTCCGTTCCGACTCGGTCGACGTCGAGGAGATCATGGCCCGGATCCGCGCCCGCATCCGCGAGAAGCGCGGCGTGGACTACACCGAGGAACAGATCCGCGAACTGGCCAATGTCAAGCTCGAGCGCTTCCTCGACCCGCGCAAGGTCCGGTCGGAACTCCTGCAGCAGTTCCGCGAAGGGGGCATCTCGCCCCTGCCCAACTACTCGTTCGAGGACACGACGCTCTTCGAGTCGAAACGCCCCTGGCTGGCCTTCATCCGGCGGATGCTCAGGCCGCTGCTGCAGCTGTTCTTCAACCCGAACCGGCTGGTGCAGGCGCTGCACATGCAGGCCAGCATCAACGCCCACCACGAGCAGTACACCAACCTGGCCTACGAGGTGCTCCACAACCTCGTCCTCGAGACCACCCGTCTCGGCATCGAGGTGAAGAACCTCAAGATGCGCGTCGAGTCGCTCTCGAGCCGCCTCGACTTCAGCGAGCGCCGCGCCCGGGCGCTCGAAAGCGTCGTGATGTACCGGCCGGGCGAGGAGCCCGAAGCCGAGGCGACGGCCGGCGCCGATGCGCAGGAACGTGTCAACAACGGGCAAGGGCCGTCCGAGCTGCGCCGCAAGCGCCGGCGGAGGCGGAGTCGCCGTCCTGCGCCGGTGCCAGGCGCCCCCGCGGGAGAGGCCCCGCAGGGCGCGGCCGCCGGGGAGGCGACGACGGGCGAGACCATGGAGCAGCCGGCGGAACCGGGCGCCCAGCCCGCGGACCGGCGCGGTGAGGAGGCGTGGCCCCCCTCGCGGCCCGGCTCCGAGGACGGCGTCGACGAGCCGTGAAGCTGGCAGTTGTCGCGCAGCGGTACGGGGCCGACATCAACGGCGGGGCCGAGCTGCACGCGCGGTACATCGCCGAACGCCTGGCGCGGCACGCCGAGGTGGAGGTGCTGACCACCTGCGCCCGTGACTACGTCACCTGGCGCAACGAGCTGCCGCCCGGCGAGGATCGGGTGAACGGCATCCGGGTGCTGCGGTTCCCGGTGCGTCGCCCGCGCGATCCCGACCGCTTCGGCCGCCGCTCCGAGCGCGTCTTCAACCAGACACACTCGGAGGCCGACGAGCAGGCGTGGCTGGAGGAGGAAGGACCGACCGCGCCGGGTCTCGTGAAGCACCTCGCCAAGGGGCGGACCGGCTGGGACTTCGTCTTTTTCTTCAGCTACCGCTACTACCACGCGTACTACGGGGCCGCGGCGGTGCCCGACCGCGCGCTGCTGGTGCCGACGGCCGAGCGCGACCCCGCCGCCGGCGTGTCGCTGTTCGGCCCGCTGTTCCGCGGTGTCCGTGCGCTGATGTACAACTCCCACGAGGAGCGCGCGCTGATCCAGGGCGTGTCGGGGAACATGTCGGTGCCGGGGGTTGTGGTGGGGGTCGGCTCCGAGATCCCCGAGCGGACCGACGCGGAGCGCTTCCGGCGGAAGTACGGTATCACCCGGCGCTTCTTCCTGTACGTCGGACGGATCGACGAGAACAAGGGCTGCAAGGAGCTGTTCGACTTCCACCGCCGCTACGTGCGCGCCGAGCCCGACCCGCTGCAGTTGGTGCTCTGCGGCCACTCGCTGCTGCCGATTCCCGACTCGCCGCACGTGCGGCACCTCGGGTTCGTCCGCGACGAGGACAAGTTCGACGCGCTGGCCGCCGCCGACCTGCTCGTGATGCCGTCCTACTACGAGAGCCTCTCGATGGTGGCGCTCGAGGCGTGGGCGCTCGGCCGGCCCGTGCTGGCGAACGCGCGCTGCGACGTGCTGAAGGGACAGTGCATCCGCAGCAATGCCGGGCTGTACTACCGGAGCTACGAGGAGTTCGCCGAGGCGCTCTCGTGGCTGGCGCGCCGCAGGCCCCTTGCCGAGGCCCTCGGCGAGAACGGCCGCCGCTACTTCCAGCGGCACTACGCCTGGCCGGTAATCGAGGGCAAGTACCTCGACATGCTCGAGCGGCTGCGCAGGGAACCGGTCGTGCCGTCGAGCGAGTGGCCGCCCCGCCGTCCGGGGTGGCGGGCGGGACGAAAGGCGGTGCTCCCGCCGGCCGCGTCGGTGGTCGAGCGGGTGCCC
>JARKSS010000060.1 GCA_029974175.1 Vicinamibacterales bacterium | reverse complement strand
CGACACCGGATCGTCGCGGCCGAGACGTCGATCACGGCGATCGACGTGAAGGTGAGGCCCGCGCGGCGCGTCGGCTACGTGATGGGCGTGGGCGACCAGGTGCCGCCCGCCATCGAGCAGCTGGGCGTCCAGCTGCGCCTCCTCGGTCCCGACGATCTCGCGTGGGGCGACCTCTCGCGCTACGACGCCATCGTGACCGGCGTGCGGGCTTACGAGCGGCGCGCCGACCTTCGAGCGAACAACCGCCGGCTGCTCCAGTACGTGGAGGGTGGCGGAACGCTGATCGTTCAGTACAACAAGTTCGAGTTCAACGAGGCGCAGTACGGGCCCTACCCCGCGAAGGTCAGCTCGAACCGGGTGACGGCGGAAGAGGCGCCGGTGCGCGTACTCGTGCCCGAGCACCCGGTGTTCAAGAGTCCCAACCGGATCGGCGAGGATGCGTGGGCAGGATGGGTGCAGGAGCGCGGCCTGTACTTCCTGGCGCCGGACAAGGATCCCCGCTACACCGACCTGGTCAGCCTGGAGGACCCGTTCCCGCACAACCCGGGGGTGAAGACAGGTGCGCTGGTCGAGGCGCGCGTCGGCAAGGGGCGCTGGATCTATCTCGGCCTCGGCCTGTGGCGTCAGCTGCCGGCCGGCACGCCGGGCGCGTACCAGCTGCTGGCGAACCTGGTGAGCCTCAAGTAGGCTCACGGCTCAGGGCTCACGGCTCATCGCGGCTCAGGGGTCAGGGCTCACGGCTCACGGCTCGCGGCTCACGACTTTGGGGCTTAGGGATTGAATGAGCGCTTCGAGCTGGGCCGACAAGAATGCGTAGCCCTCGTCGAGCGGCCGCTGATCGACCCTGGCAACGAAGCCGAGACGGGCTGCGACATCGAGCAAGTACCGCGCTTCGGCCGACGATCCTGCCGCTACGTTGAGGACACTGACTTATTCCTCGGTCGTGCGGCGCGCACATCCTTCCACAATGTTCGACGCCGCCGAAACCGCCGCCAGCCGTACCTGCAATGCTCAATCCACGCTGAGATGTTGGTGAGCATTCGTAGACCGCAAGCCATCCGCAGGCCCTTCGGCGGGGGATCGCCGTTCATAGTGCGTGAGGGCCTGGGGCCTTGAGCCCCCTTGAGCCATGAGCCTTGAGCGCTGAGCTTTGAGCCGCCTTGCTACAATGCCGTCGTGCCGGTCTTCGACGCGATCGTTGTCGGCGCGGGCCCTGCCGGGGCGGCCGCCGCTCGCGGGCTCGCCGCCGGTGGCGCGCACGTCTGCCTCCTCGAGCGCGCCCGCTTTCCCCGGAGCAAGCCTTGCGGCGGCGGCATCACCACGCGCGCCCTCTCGCGCTTCCCGTGGCTGGAGGCCGCGCTGCCACGCATTCCCACCCACTGGGTTTCCCGTCTCTACCTCGAGGCCGGCGACGGCAACCACGTCGTCCTGACATCCGAGCGGCCGGCCGTGGTCCTCGTTCGGCGGATCGAGTTCGACGAACTGCTGGCGCGCCTCGCGGTGGAGGCAGGTGCGGAACTGTGCGAGGGGGCGTGGGTCTCGCAGGTCGACGCCGGCGACGACCGGGTGACCGTGCGGACGCGCGACGGCCGCCAGTTCACGGGCCGGTACCTCGTGGCTGCCGACGGCGTGAACGGCGTCGTCACGCGGCGCCTGGGGCTGCACCAGGGCTGGGACGGTGAGGCCGTCGCCCTCGACATGATGGAGGAGGCGCCCGACGCCCTGCTTCGCGCCACCGACCCGGCGACCCTGTGGGTGGCGTACGGCCACGGCGGCGCCGATGGATACGGATACGTGTTCCCGAAGCAGGGCCACGTCAACGTCGGGATCGGGTGCCTGCTGTCGTGCTTCAGGGAGCAGGTGCGGATGCCCCCGTACGAGTTCCAGAGCGGCTTCGTCGGCCACCTGGTTGCGCAGGGCGTGTTGCAGGGAGTCTCGTCGCGCGAGCACTTCACGCCTTGCCACATCCCGGTCGGGGGGCCGATCGAACGGACCGCCGCCGGGCGCGTGCTGGTGGCCGGAGACGCGGGTGGATTCGTGAACGCCTACACGGCTGAGGGGATCTACTACGCGATGGTCACCGGCGATCTCGCGGCCGGCGCCATCCTCGCAGCCTTTCGAGCGGGTGCGCCCGACGGCGGCAGGGCGGCGCGCCACTACGTGCGCGCCTGGAAGCGCGAGATCGGCACCGAGCTGCGCGATGCGCGCCTCATCCAGAAGTACTTGTTCCGCGACTCGCGGCGCATCGCGAACGTGGTCGGTGGCGCGGGCCATCACCGCGACCTCGCGGCAACGATCATCGCCTACGCGATGGGAACGATCTCCTACCGCGACGCCCGCCGCCGCGTTCTCTTGCAATTCCCCCGCACGGCGCTCCGCCTGGCGAAGATCGCCGTTTTCGGCTGAGGCCGGGCCGATAATGGCCCCCCTGCGCGTCCCTTCCGTCGCGATCCGGGCCTTCCGCGTTGCCTGCCTTCGGCTCAAGTGCGCCCCCCCAACAGCCGATTAACGAGCAGGGAGGCTGCAGGCCACCAAGAGAAACCGCTGGGGGTTGCCGGGGGAATCGATGGAGAGAGCGCGTGCATCCGCGGGATCGGTGCTGGTCGTCGAGGACGACCCCGACGTCCGCGACCTTCTCGTCGAGCACTTCAAGGATCGGGGCTTCGACGTCGCCTCGACGCGTGACGGGCGGGCGGCGGTGACCGCCCTGGCCCGCGAGCCGTCGCGCTACTCGCTCGTCTTCACCGACCTGAAACTCCCTGGCGCCGACGGCCTCGAGGTGCTGGAGGTGGCCAAGGCCGCCAATTCCTCGATCCGCGTCGTCATCATCACCGGCTACGCGTCGCTCGACTCGGCCATCCAGGCCGTGCGGCTTGGCGCCTTCGACTACCTCACCAAGCCGTTCTCGTTGGGTCAGATCGACCTGATCCTGCACCGGGTCGCCCAGCGCGAGGCGCTGGAGGACGAGAACCGCCAGCTCGCCCGCCGGTCGATGGAGGAGTCATCCAGCGGCATCCTGCCCATCGTGCTGGCGCGCCTTGGCGACATCGAGGCGCGGCTTGCCTCGATCGAGCGCCTGCTCCGAGCCCGCATCTGACTTCCTGACGCTCCCTGCGATCTTCCCCGCCCATCTCTCGGCTTCTGGCGGCCTTCGCGCCCCGGAGAACTCGAGCGCGGAGGCGTAGCCTGAGCCTCCGGCTGACGCCGGCACGACCCCGGTGTCGGAGAACCGACCGCGGGAACGGCCCGTCAGGGCCTGGACTTGATGGAAAAGCGGAGGTCAGAGGCGGGCACGCGGCTTGCTGCAGAGCTTCCGCGTCGAACTAGCAGCTCCCTTCGCCTTCCTAATCGGCGACGGGGAAGATTTTGAGGCTGACGTGAACACGATCGATGACTCGGCGGTTGTGGAAGCACTAAGGCGGCAGATGTCGCGTGCCGCCATGCGCCAGGCGATCGCCGCCGGAAACCTCGCCAACCTCAACACCCCCGGCTACAAGGCGCGCGAGGCGGTCTTCGAAGACGCGCTCAACTCGCGGCTCGAGGAGGAAGGCGTCACGCTTCGCCGCACCAGCGACGCGCACCTTGCCGGCACCCAGGCGTCGGGCGTTGTCACGGTCGAGCGAGAGGGGCCCGCCAGGCGCGACGGCAACACCGTGCAGCTGGACACCGAGCTGCTGCAGATGACGCGGGCGGCCGGCGACTTCGCGGCGGCGCAGACGGCCCTGGCCGCGAAGTTCAGGCTGGTGCGGTACGCGATCAGTGAGGGACGGTAAGAGATGGCGGACCTGAAGGTTGCGATGGCCGCCGCCAGCGCGCTGGCGGCCGAGCGGACCCGCCTCGAGGTGGCGGTCTCGAACCTCGCGAACGCAGAGTCCACGCGCGGTCCCAATGGTGAACCGTACCGCAGGCGCGACGTGGTCCTCTCCACGATGCCGTTCGACAAGATGGTTTCCACGGTGGCGCCGGCCGGCGTCAAGGTCGTCGCGGTGGTAGAGGACCAGGCGGCCTTCCGCCGCCGCTACGAACCGGCGCATCCCGACGCCGACGCGGAGGGCTATGTCGCGCTGCCCAACGTGAACCCGGCCGAGGAGATGGTGGACATGATGTCGGCTTCACGGGCCTACCAAGCCAACCTGGCCGCGATCAACCTCATTCGCGAAGTGGTCCAGCGCGCTCTGGATCTCGGCAAGTAGCCATGTCCGTCAACGCCATTTCGACGCTGCTTCCCTCGTCCGGCGCGGCCCGGCCCGCGGCGGCCGAGACACCGGCCTCCGGTTTCAGCGACCTCGTGAAGCACCTGGTGTCGCACACCGAGGGCAGCGTACAAGCGGCGAACCAGGCCGTGAGCAGCATGCTCGACCAGTCGGCCGACGTGCACGACGCGATGATCGCACTGCAGCAGGCCGACCTCGCGCTGCAGTTCACCGTGCAGGTTCGCAACAAGCTGGTGCAGGCCTACCAGGAAATCATGCGGATGCCGGTGTAATCGGGGCGCGTCGTGGACCTGCAGGCTATTCTCAAGCGCGTCCAGGGGGCCCGAGCGGCGCTGACCACCAGGCAGCTGGTCACGCTTGGCGTCAGCTTCGTCGCCGTGATCGCCCTCGTGATCGGCTCGGCCTACTGGATCAGCGCGCCGTCCTACGGGCTCCTGTTCTCGGACATGGAGGCGGAGGACGCGGCGAGGGTCGTGGCCCGGCTGAAAACGCAGAAGGTGCCGTACAGGCTCGACGACTCGGGGCGCGCCGTGCGCGTTCCGGAGGGGAGGCTGGACGAGCTGCGACTCGACTTCGCCGGCGGAGGGCTGCCTGCATCGGGCCGCATTGGCTTCGAGATCTTCGACCGCACCGCTTTCGGCGTCACCGAGTTCCTCGAACAAGTCAACTACAGGCGGGCGCTCGAGGGCGAGATCGCCAGGACGATTGCGACGATCGACGAGGTGTCGGCCGCGCGCGTCCACATCGCGATGGCCAAGGAGTCGCTCTTCGGCTCCCAGGAAAGGCCAGCGAAGGCGTCGGTCGTCCTGAAGCTCCACAACAGCAATCGTCCGCTCCCGGAATCGACCGTGCGCGGCATCGTGAGCCTCGTCGCGGCGAGCATCGAGGGGCTGAACCCCGACTCGGTCGTCGTGCTCGACACCTTCGGGCGTCCCCTGGCGAAAGGGGGCGACGCTGACAGTTCTCTCGGCAACCTGCAGCTCGAGCGCCAGCAGCGCATCGAGGCCGAACTCGCTTCGCGGGTGCTCTTCCTCCTCGAGCCGGTTGTCGGCCCTGGCCGCGTTCGCGTGAACGCCTCCGTGCGGCTGCGCGGCGAGAGCGAGGAGCAGACCGAGGAGCGCTTCGACCCGACCGCCATCCTGCGCAGCCGGCAATACACCTCCGAGGGCACCATCGCGGCCGCAGGCACGCCCGGCATCGCGGGCGCGCGGGCGAACCTGCCGCCGTCGCCGTCCGAGCCCGCGCCAGCCGCCACGCTCGCCTCGGCGCAGGCGCCGGCGGGAACGACGCGCAGCAGCGAAACGGCCAACTACGAACTGAACAAGGTCGTGCGCCACACGGTGCGGCCGCCGGGCGACATCGGCCGCCTCTCGGTGGCCGTGCTGGTGGACCACGACCAGGTGACGACGCGCGGCAAGGACGGCAGCGTGACGAAGGCGGCCAAGGCCCGTGACGCCGCCACGATGCAGAAGATCCACGACATCGTCGCCGCGGCCGTGGGCTTCGACGCCGCGCGCGGCGATCAGCTCACGGTCGAGAACATCCCGTTCGACGACTCCGAGGCCGACGATGCGCCGCCCGCGCCGACCATCTTGCAGCGGATGGCGCCGTACGGGGACGACGCGCTGCGGGTGTTGGTCGTGCTGGTGCTCGGCGCGCTGGCGCTCCTGTTCGTCGTCCGCCCGCTGGTCTCGCGGGTGTTCCCGCCCCCGCTGACGGCCGACCACGTGGCGGTGGAAAGCCTGAAGGAGGCCCCGCGCACGGTCGAAGAGCTGCAGGGCGAGATCGAGGCCCAGCTGCAGGCCGCCGAGTCAGCGGCTCCCAGGCGCCTGACGGCCCTGGCCAAGCGGCTGGGCACGATCGCCCAGAAGGAACCCGAGACCACGGCCCGTCTGCTCCGCACGTGGCTGCAGGAAGAGGAGCAGTAGCGGATGCGAGCCAAGAAGAAGGAGCCGAGCGGCGCCCGCAAGGCGGCGATCCTGTCGCTGGTCCTCGGCGAGGAGGTCTCCGGCGCGGTCTTCAAGTACCTGCGCGAGGACGAGGTGGAGCGGATCGCCCGCGAGGTCGCCGCGGTGGGCACCGTCCCCGCCGACGCCAGCGAGAAGATCCTCGAGGAGTTCCACCAGATGTCGCTGGCCGCGTCCTACGTGACCATCGGCGGCATGGAGTACGCGCAGAAGATGCTCGTGAAGGCCCTGGGCCCCGAGACTGCGCGTCGCATCCTCGACCGGGTCACCCGTTCGTTCCAGTCGCGCGCCGGGTTCAACACGCTCGCGAAGACCGACCCCCAGCAGCTCTCCAAGTTCATCCTCGCCGAGCAGCCCCAGACAATCGCGCTGATCCTCGCCCACCTCGACGCCTCGCAGGCCGCGCAGCTGGTGAGCCTGCTGCCCGACTCGCTCCGCGTGGAGGTGGTGAGCCGCATGGCCACCCTGGAGGAGATCTCGCCCGACGTCATCACCCGGATCTCCTCGGTCATCGAGCAGCGCCTGAAGGCGATCGGCGGGGCGAGCCACGAGTCGTACGGCGGCGTCCGCGCCGTTGCCGAACTCCTCAACCGCCTCGACCGCGGCGTCAGCGACGCCGTCCTCGAGTCGATCGAGAGGCGATTGCCCGAGCTGGCCGTGTCGATCCGGAACCTGATGTTCGTCTTCGACGACCTCCGGAACGTGGACGACGCGGCGCTCAGGGAGATCACCCAGAGGGCCGACCGGAAGACGCTCACGATCGCGCTCAAGGGCACCAGCGAGGAGATGCGCGAGCGCTTCATGAAGAACATGTCGAAGCGCGCCGCCGAGCTTCTCCGCGAAGAGATCGAGGTGCTGGGCGCGGTGCGCGTCCGCGAGGTCGAGAAGGCGCAGCAGGAGATCGTCGCCATCGCCAGGAAACTCGAGGAGGAAGGGCTGCTGTCAACCGGCGCGGCGGCGGGCGAGGCCTATGTCGTCTAGCAGGAACGTGAAGCGGATTCCCGCGGGCGCGACCGTGACCCCGTTCGACTGGGGTGCCACGGCCGCGGCGACCCTTGCGCCGCCGCCTCCCGCCCCGGACGCCCCTGCCGCCGCCCCCGCGGAACCCCCTGTCGCACACGCCCCCGAGCCGGAGGCCGACGTCTTGCCCCCACCCCCGCCCGAACCGCCGCCCTCGGTGCGGGTGGCCGACATCGAGCGCGAGGCGTTCGCGAAGGGCTACGAGCAGGGCGAGCGCGCGGGTTTCGAGGCCGGCGCCAAGCGCGTCGAGGCGACGCTCCGCAGGCTCGCCGAGACGATCGATGAACTGGGGAACCTGCGCCGGACCGCCATCCACCAGATGGAGGTGCAGGTCGTGCGGCTGGCGCTCGAGATCGCCCGCCGGATCGTGCACAGGGAGGTGTCGGTCGACCGCCACCTTGCCGAGGCGCTGGTGCGCGTCGCGCTCGACCGCCTCGGCGCGACCGGGCCGATCCCGATACGCCTGCATCCCGACGACGTCGCCGTCGTTTCCG
>JARKSS010000048.1 GCA_029974175.1 Vicinamibacterales bacterium | reverse complement strand
CCCTTGCGCTTCTCCTGCCGCTCCTGGTGTTCGGCTGCTCCCGGGAGCCGGCTCCTGCTTCTGGTCCGGATGCCGGCCAACCGGCCGGCAAGGCAACGCCCGCGCAGCAGGCCAGCCCGGCTGAAACGACCGCGCAGCCTGCCTCGCCGGCTGGAGCGCCTGCGACGGTACCCGGGAACCAGGTGGCGGCGACGCCGTCCGGCGGGCAACCGGCCGCCGACACTTCTCCGGCCGGCGTTCCGTCTGCGTCTGCGCCTGCGACCACGGCCGTTGCCGCCGGCACACCGGGTGACCATCCAACGGCACCCGCGGCTCCCGAGGCGCCCGCGCCTCCGGCAGCGCCTCGCACCTTCACGCTGGCCGAGGGACACTCGCTGCGAATCAAGACCATGACCGAGGTGACGACGAAGACCGCGAAGGAAGGCGACACGTTCCGGGCGTACCTGACGGCCCCCATCGTGGACGGCGACTGGACGGTCGCGCCCGAAGGCGCCGAGGTCGTCGGCGTCGTGCAGGAGGCCGACCCGGGTGGCCGGGTGAAGGGGCGGGCCTCGCTGACCGTCTCACTGCAGAGCCTGGCGCTGGCCGATGGTTCCGTGGTGCCGTTGCGAACGTCGTCCTACGGCGTGGAAGCCGAGTCGGGCGTGAAGAAGGACGCGGCCAGAATCGGCATAGGAACGGCAGCGGGCGCCGGTGTGGGAGCCATCGTCGGCGGGAAGAAGGGAGCCGCGGTCGGGGCGGCCGTCGGAGGCGGCGGCGCCGCAGGAGCAACCCTGGCCACGCGAGGAGATCCGGCCGTCATCAAGGCCGGCACCACCATCACGTTCCGGTTGAGGGAGCCCGTGACGATCACGAAGAAGTGACGCGCGCGGGCGGCCTTCCGCCCGGCCCACGCTGGCGGCCCGCCGGAGTCAGCCCTGCCGGCGGGCCGTTCTCCGTCTTCCGCTTCAGAATGTCCCGTCCTTCCTGCCCAGGTAGGCAAGCAGGGCCGCGAGGCCGCCGGCCACCACGACGGCCTTGATGACGTGAAGCAGGGAGAAGACCCAGGCGATGCCGATGCCGAGGGCCGCCCACTGAACCCACCAGTCGCCCGGCGAGGTCAGCAGGTTCACGAAGAACAGGAACACCAGCAGGACCGGGCCGACGACCAGGAACTTCAGCGCCTTCAGCGTCTTCATCCGTCTCCATCCTCCTGCAGGCCCTCGGAGGGCTTCCAGCCGGTCTCACCTAACCTTACGTCGAAACCACATCTGAAGTTGCCCGAAGCGCGTGCCGGGTACTCCCCTTGCTGCTCTCTTCGGCATGTCCATCTCGCGCCGCCTTGCCCGCTGGGGAAGCGCCCGCGCCGTGCGGCGGCTTTCCCGCTCGGTCCCGTTCGCTGGAGCCATCATCGCGGCCAGCCTGCTCGGCAGCTCCATCCGGCGCAAGGGATGGGTCAGGGGCGCGGCCGACACAGTCCTCGACGCGACCCCGTTCGTCGGCGCCCTGAAGCTCGGCCTCGAGACGCTTCGCGGCCGCGACCTGCTCCCCGACAAATGACTTGAACCACAAAGATGACCGAGACCGAGAGCGGGCCGACGCCAGTCTTCGGGCGGTCGCTGTCCTAGTACGTCACCACCACGCTCACCTGCCCTGAAGCTCCGGGCGCCCACACCCAACGCGGGTCTGGGCTGGCGTAGTACTTCTGGTCCAGCAGGTTCCGGCCCAGGAATCGCAGCTCCAGGTTCGGTGTCACCTTGTAGCCAGCCGACATGTCGATCATGGTGTATCCCGGCATCCGCACCTCGGTCGGGCCCGGCCGATCGTCGTCTGCGTGGTGCGCCGCGCGCAGTTGGGCGAAGGCCCTCGTGCCGAACCTCTTGCGCAATTGCAAGGCAAGGCTCTCGGACGGCACGTCGTCGAGAGGCGTCCCGTCGTCGAGGGCAACGCCCCTGGTCAGCTGGGCCGAGACGTCAGCCGAGAAACCAAGGCCCAGCTCGGCCTGCCCCTCGAACTCCACTCCGCGAAGGCGAGCCCGTCCCCGGTTCCGGAAGAAGAAGAAGTCGGCGGCTGCCTCGTAGCGTTCCACCAGGTCGGTGATGCGGTAGTGGTAGGCATAGAGGGCCCAGCGATAGCGTGCCGCGGCGTAGCGCAGCGCCGCGTCGAACTGCAGGCTCGTCTCGGGCTCGAGATCGGGGTTGCCGGTGATGTAGCCGCGCCCCGTCGGGCCGCGGTAGAAGCGGTCCGAGAGGGTCGGGTCGCGGAACCCGCGCGCCACCTGCCCGGTCAGGCTGAACCCCCGGAAGCTGCCGGCGGTCAGCGACACGAAGCCCGATGCCGCGGAGCGCGCATCGGAACGGTCGCCGAAGTACCCGCCCTGGTTCCGCATGGTCACGCGGTCGCCGCGCGCACCGGCCGCGATGGTGAGCATCGGCGACAGCGCCGCCTCGGCCGTCGCGTAGACGCCGAGATCGGTTTTCCGCGCGCTGTCGATGGAGACGTTGATGGTCTCCTGGACCAGCGCGCCCTGCCTGTCGTAGGCGAGCTTGATGTCGAGCGCCTCGAGGCCGCGGCGCCCGTTCACGTCCAGGCCCACCTCCAGCTTCGTCCGGCCGGCGAGCTTCTCGCCGGTGGCGCGGAACTGGAAGTCGTTCGACGAGACGTCGGCCCGCTCGATCGACCGCGGAGCCGTCGCGGTGGCGAACCTGTCCTGGTCGGTCCGCTGCGAGTAGCTGCCGAGGAAGGTGCTGAAAGTCATGCGGCTGAAGCCGCCGACCCGGTACATGTCGTAGGCAGCGGTGAAGCGGCGCGAGTCCTCGAACGGGTAGTAGAAGCGGGTGACCCTCGAGTTGCTGCGGGGCCGCTCGATGTCGCGCCCGAAGTCACTCTGCCAACCGGCCGTGAGCACGCCCCGCCCCAAGGCGTGCTCGAAGCGGGCGAGGAAGCCCTGGTCCCTTGCACCCGAGTTGAGGACCTCGCCCTCAGGGCTGCGGTAGTCGTCGAAGCGCCGGGCGTGCGCCTGCAGCAGGAACCCGCCCTTGCCGAGCCCCTTCGAGACCTCGATGCCGCCGCGCATCCCGGGGACGCCGGCGCCGAGCGTGCCCTGGAACCCGAACCCGAGCGGCGAGGTCGGATCGACGCGGCGCGTGCGCGCGTGGATGACGCCGCCGAAGGCATCCGACCCGTACGCGACCGACCCGGGACCGCGCGCCACCTCCACGCCCTCGAGCACGAACGGGTCGAGGAAGGTCGCGCTCGGCCCCACCCGGCGCTCCGAGGTGACACGGGCGCCGTCGATCAGGATCAGCGTCCGGCCGCGCGCCAGGCCGCGAATGGCAGGCACCGCGGCGTGACCCTCGGAAACCGTCGAGGCACCGGCAACGTTCTCCAGCAGCTGGGCAAGGTTCACCGGTTGTCGGACGCCCAGGTCGGCCGACGAGAGCAGCGTCATCCCGCTGCCGGGGGTCGTCTCGATCCACGGTGCCGCGCCGGCGGTCACGCTCACCGTCTCCGACACCAGCGGGGCCACCTCGATGGTGACCGGCCCTTCCCTGGGCAGGCGCTGAACGAGCACCGGACGTACGTGGCGCCCGCCAGGGAGGATCACGAGCACCTCGAACGGCGGCGCCGGGTCGGGCGTCCAGGTGAAGAGCCCGTCCTCGTCGGTGCGGGCGGTACCCGGCCGCCCCAGCACCGACACCTCGGCGCCGGCAGCCGGCTGTCCCGTGCCCTCGAAGACGACGCGTCCCTGGAAGGCCACGGCGAGCGAGGGGCACAGCACGACGAGAATCAGGGCGGCGATGGCCAGGCGGCGGTACGGCATGACCCCCCGTTCCGGCCGAGGGTGGCCGGAAGCGGAAACGCTCACTATAGGCCAGCCGTGGCCTCGAGGCCAGGAGGCCGCGGCTTGGCCGCTAACCGGCCCGCGCAGTAGAATTTGCTGTTCGGGATGGTGCCCGCCGCGCCGTGATGGTCCCCCAGCATCGCCTTCCGCCCGCACCCCCGTCATCGAAGGAGGAGTCCTTGTCGAACCCGACCCAGCCGCCCCAGGAACCGCTCGGCGCCGAGGTTGCCGGCCTGCCCGGCGTCATCTGCATCGACCACCTCGCCATCGCCGTCAAGGCCGGCGAGCTGGACGCCCAGGCTGCCGCCTACCGCCTGCTCGGCTTCACCGAGATCCACCGCGAGGAAGTGCTCGGCGGCGACCAGGTCAGGGAAGTGCTGCTGCGAATCGGCGATGGTCCGAACCTCGTGCAGCTTCTCGAACCGCTGACCCCCGATTCGCCGGTGCAGAAGCTGATCGATCGCAACGGCGGGCGGGGCGGCTTCGCCCACGTCGCCTTCCGCGTCACCGACATCCAGAAGACGTTCGACCGGATGAAGGCCGACGGGTTCAACATCATCGACAAGGCTCCGCGGAAGGGATCGCGAGGCACCACCGTGTTCTTCGTCCATCCCAAGTCGCGCGAGAACGCCCCGTTCGGCTTCCTGATCGAGATGGTGCAGGAAGGGTAGGACGAGGAACGGGACACAAGGGAAAACGGAGACGGAAGCCGGAAAAGGCAAAGGGATCATGCCCGACGAAACGCAGCAGAAGCGGTTGTCCTTGATCGACGACTTCCCGCCGGTGCCCACCGCCGCGTGGGAGGAGGCGATCGCGCGCGACCTGCAGGGGGCCGACTACGAAAAGCGGCTGGTCTGGAAGACCGACGAGGGGATCGCGATTCGCCCCTACTACCGGGCCGAGCACATCACGCCGCGCGAGCGGATCTTCACCCGCGGCGCCTGGGAAATGGTGTCGCCCGGGGCCGAGCCGCCCTCCGACGTGTCGGCGGTCGAGGCGCACGAGAATGGGGCGACGACGGTCCAGGAACTGGCCTTTGCCCTGGCGGCGGCGGGGCTGCCGGCCGGCCGCACGTCAACCCGGGTGGCCTTCGCGATCGGCTCGAACCACTTCATGGAGATCGCGAAGCTGCGCGCCTTCCGCCTGCTGTGGACGAAGCTGCACGGCGGAGAGGGAGCCGGCACCCTGCGCATCCACGCACGGACGGCCGGCGAGAACAAGACCCTCTACGATCCGCACGTCAATCTGCTCCGGGTCGTGACCGAGGGGCTCTCGGCGGTGCTGGGGGGCTGCGACTCGCTCACCATCACGCCCTGCCGCTTCGACGCCCACCTGGCCGACAACGTCCATCGCATCCTCCGCGAGGAGAGCCACCTCGACAAGGTGTCCGACCCGGGCGCCGGCTCGTACTACATCGAGTGGCTCACCGACGCGCTGGCCGACGCGGCGTGTAAGCTCTTCGCGCAGATCCAGGCTGCCGGGGGGTACGCCCGGTTCCGCGCGTCGGGCGAGCTGGACGCGGCACTCGCCGCCTCGCGGGCGGCGAAGGAGAAGGCGGTTGCCTCACGACGCCGCGTGCTCGTGGGCACCAACAACTACCCCAACCTTCGCGAGCGCGCGCTCGAGTCGGCCGGCGAGATGCCCGACGGCTGGCGCCTGGCCTCGGCGTTCGAGGCCATCCGCCTGCGCACCGAGCGCCACGCCGCCGCCAACGGCAGGACACCGCGGGTGCTGCTGCTCGAGCGCGGCGACCTGAAGATGCGGAAGGCGCGCGTGGCCTTCTGCCAGAACTTCTTCGGCTGCGCGGGATTCGAAATCGTGCACGGCGAGGCGCTTTCGCCGGCCGACCTCGTCGTCTTGTGCAGCTCCGACGCCGAGTACCCGGCGCTTGCCGCGGAGATCTGCGCGCAGGCCGCGGTGCCGGTCATCGTCGCGGGGAACCCGAAGGACCATATCGAAGCACTGAAAGCGGCCGGCGTTGCCGACTTCGTGCACATCCAGTCGAACGCGGTCGAGGTGCTGACGCGCTGGCAGGACCGGCTGGGACTCTCCCCTGCCGGGGATGTGAAGCCGTCCCTCTCCCCCGCGCAGGGCGACGGCGCGGCCGCCGCGCCCGCGGAAAGTCCGGCGCCCGCGCCCAGCGAAGCGACGGCGTCCGAGCCAGGCACCGATCCCTGGCTCACGCCCGAGCACATCGAGGTGAAGCCGGCGTACGGCCCCGCCGACCTGGAGGGGCTGCAGCACCTCGAGTACGCGGCCGGCATCCCGCCGTACCTGCGGGGACCCTATTCGACGATGTACGTGATGCGGCCGTGGACGATCCGGCAGTACGCCGGCTTCTCCACCGCCGAAGAGTCGAACGCCTTCTACCGTCACAACCTGGCGGCCGGTCAGAAGGGGCTGTCGGTGGCGTTCGACCTCGCGACGCACCGCGGCTACGACTCGGACCACGAGCGCGTGGCCGGCGACGTCGGCAAGGCCGGGGTCGCGATCGACTCGGTCCTCGACATGAAGATCCTGTTCGATCAGATCCCGCTCGATCAGATGTCGGTCTCGATGACGATGAACGGGGCCGTGCTGCCGATCATGGCCTTCTACATCGTCGCGGCCGAGGAGCAGGGGGTGCCGCCCGAGAAGCTGGCGGGGACCATCCAGAACGACATCCTCAAGGAGTTCATGGTCCGCAACACCTACATCTACCCGCCGGCGCCCTCGATGCGGATCATCGGCGACATCTTCCGCTACTGCTCGGCGCGGATGCCGAAGTTCAACTGCATCTCGATCAGCGGATACCACATGCAGGAGGCGGGGGCGACGGCCGACCTCGAGCTGGCCTACACGCTGGCCGACGGCCTCGAGTACGTCCGCACCGGCCTGGCGGCGGGCCTCGACGTCGACGACTTCGCCCCGCGCCTGTCGTTCTTCTGGGGCATCGGGATGAACTTCTTCATGGAGATCGCCAAGCTGCGCGCGGCGCGCGTGCTGTGGGCGAAGCTCGTGAAGGAGTTCGGCCCGAAGAACCCGAAGTCGATGGCGCTGCGGACGCACTCGCAGACCTCGGGCTGGAGCCTGGCCGCGCAGGACCCGTTCAACAACGTCACCCGGACGGCCATCGAGGCGCTGGCGGCGGCGATGGGGCAAACGCAGTCGCTGCACACCAACGCGCTCGACGAGGCCATCGCGCTGCCGAGCGACTTCTCGGCCCGCATCGCGCGCAACACGCAGATCTTCCTGCAGGAGGAGACCGGCATCACCCGCGTGGTCGATCCCTGGGGCGGTTCCTACTACGTCGAAGCGCTGACCGGCGCGCTCATCGAGCGGGCCTGGGCGCTGATCCAGGAGGTCGAGGAACTGGGCGGCATGACGCGGGCAATCGAGAGCGGCCTGCCGAAGATGCGCATCGAGGAGGCGGCCGCCAGGCGCCAGGCGCGGATTGACTCGGGCAAGGAGGTGATCGTCGGCGTCAACCGCTACGTGCGCGAGCACGAGCCGCCGATCGACGTCCTCGAGGTGGACAACGTCGAGGTGCGGCGCCGGCAGGTGGAGCGGCTGGAAGCGCTGCGACGCGACCGCGATGGTGCCGCCGTGCGGGAGGCGCTCGCGGCGCTCACCCGCTGCGCCGCGACCGGCGAGGGGAACCTGCTCGACCTGGCGGTGGACGCGGCGCGCAAGCGGGCCACCCTCGGCGAGATCTCGTCGGCGCTCGAGGAGGTGTTCGGCCGCTACCAGGCGGTGCACCGGACGATCTCGGGCGTCTATTCCTCGGAGAGCGAGTCGGACGCCGAGTTCCAGGAGGCGCGCCGGGCGGCAGCCGCCTTCGCGGCGCAGGAGGGGCGGCCGCTGCGGATCCTCGTGGCAAAGATGGGCCAGGACGGGCACGACCGCGGGGCCAAGGTGATCGCGACCGCGTTCGCCGACCTCGGCTTCGACGTGGACATCAGCCCGCTGTTCCAGACGCCCAAGGAGGTGGCGCGCCACGCGGTGGAGAACGACGTGCACGTGCTCGGCGTCTCCACGCTGGCGGGCGGCCACAAGACGCTGATCCCCGAGGTCATCGAGGAACTGAAGCGGTACGGCCGCGACGACATCCTCGTGGTCGTCGGGGGCGTCATCCCGCCGCAGGACTACGACTTCCTGCGCAAGGCGGGTGCTGCCGGCATCTTCGGCCCGGGCACGGTGATCCCGCGCGCCGCGCGCCAGATCCTGGAGGCCCTGTCGGCCCCGGCCGAGTGACGGACAAGGATGAACCCCAACGGACACACAGGACACGAAGAAAACGGTGTCCGCTTTCGCGTAGCAGGATCACCAGAGGCCCGCCGCCTCTCCCGCCGGTCTTCGGCGGCCGCCTCGCGGCCGGGTGCGGACGGCGGACGGCGGGCGGGGTAGGCAAACAAGGCTCGGAGGCTGTCTGCCTTGCTCGCCTGCCCCGCCTGCCGCCCGCACCGTGGTCGGCCACGTTGTGGCCGACCGCCCGAAGCCCGGCCGGCTGCTTCTCCCAGGGTTCCTTGTGTTCTTTGTGTTCTTTGTGGTTCAAACGGCCGTGAAAGGTCCACGATGGGTGCAGGTGTGAAGAGACTTCCACGCCGCAGGCTCACGGCCGACCAGTACGTGGACGGCATCCTGGCCGGCGACCGGATCGTGCTGGCGCGGGCGATTACCCTGGTCGAGAGTGACCTGCCGACCGACGCCGACGTGGCCTCCGAGGTCATCGAGCGGTGCCTGCCGCACACGGGATGCGCGCGTCGGGTCGGCATCACCGGCGTCCCCGGCGCCGGCAAGAGCACCTTCATCGAGGCGCTCGGCATCCACATCGCCGACGAGCGCGGCGAACGCCTGGCTGTCCTGACCATCGACCCGTCGAGCCCGGTCTCGGGCGGCAGCATCCTCGGCGACAAGACGAGGATGGAGCAGCTGGCGAACCACGAACGGGCGTTCGTGCGTCCGTCGGCCTCGCGCGGGCATCTCGGGGGCGTGGCCCGCCGCACCCGCGAGGCCATGCTGCTCTGCGAGGCGGCCGGCTACCCGAACGTCTTCGTGGAGACGGTCGGCGTCGGCCAGTCTGAGACCACCGTGCGCTCGATGGTGGACTTCTTCCTGCTCCTGATGCTGCCGGGCGCCGGTGACGAGCTGCAGGGGATGAAGCGCGGCATCCTCGAGATGACCGACCTCATCGCCATCAACAAGGCCGACGGCGAGAACCGCGGTCGCGCGGCCCGGGCGCGGCACGAGTACGAGAACGCGCTCCACCTGTTCCCCGCGGCGGCCGACGGGTGGAACCCCAGGGTGGTCACCTGCTCGGCCCTCACCCGCGAGGGGGTGCGCGAGATCTGGGACGCCGTGCTGGAACACCGCGCGCTGATGGAATCGAACGGCTGGTTCGAGCGCCACCGCAGCGAGCAGGCGCTCGAGTGGATGAAGGAAGCGCTCCTGTTCGGTCTCGAGCAGGAGATCCGGCGCGATCCGGCGGTCCGCCGGCGACTGGACGCCGTGCAGCAGGATGTGCTGCACGGCCGGGTCAGCCCGTTTCGCGCCGCCCGCGAACTGCTGACCCTCTTCAGGCCGCCCACCAGCTCCTAGCCCTGGTCCCTCGCTCCCCCGCCTCTAGCGTCCAAGCAGGAACCCCACACCGACCGTCGCCCGCCAGAAGCTCGGCGCAAGGTCGTCGCCCGTGTAGTAGCGCAGGTCGCCCCGCACCTGCACGTTCTCGCTGACCGTCGTCTTGACCCCGCCGCCGAAGTTCACCGCCAGCTTGGTCGTCGAGTCGTCGAGATTCTGGAAAACCGGGTCGGTGGTGTCGATGTCGGCGGTCGCCCTCACCATCCCGAGGCCGAGCGCAACGTACGGCGCCCATTGCCGTTCCGCGAACTGCTCGGTGAAGTGGTAGAGCACGTTGGCGTCCAGCGTGTACACCTTGCTGTCGAACTGGACGAGGTCGCCCTGCTCGGCGCCCATGTAGGCGAACTGCCCTTCAATCGTGACGCGGCTCGTCACGTTGTAGCCGAGGGCGGCGCCGAGGTTGAGTGGCGAGTTCTCGAGATCGCCTGAGAAGCCGGCGCCGATGAACGGCGTCACCGTCCATCGCTCCACCTCGAGCGGCATGGTGGCCGGTTCCTGCGCCGGCGCCTGGGTGGTGGTCTGCGCCCAGACCGGAGCGGCGAACAACAAGAAACCCGCCAGTACCGCCGAGCTGACTCCGATACCTCGCATGCACGTTCCTCCTGAGTCATCTGTTCCGCAGGAGGTCTATGCAGGCGGCGTGCCCGCCGGGACTCTTCCGTGGCGCCGCGCGTCCCGTGGACAAACGCGCCGTCAGGCGATCACGAGGCGGCGCACGGCCCCTCGCAGTGCCTCCACGTCAATCGGCTTGCGCACGTGTTCCTGGAAGCCCGCGAGTCGGGCGCGCTGCTCGTCTTCCTGGCGCACGTAGGCCGTCACCGCCAGCGCGGGCAGGCTTCGAATCACCGCCGAGGGATGCGAGCGTATGTGCTCGATCAGCCAATAGCCGTCGGCGTCGGGCATGGCGATGTCGGCCAGCACGACGTCCACGTGCTGGCGGCCGAGCACCTCGAGCGCCTCGCGGGCGGATGCCGCGAGGAACACGCTGGCGCCCGACTGCGCGAGCACGCTCGCCACGAGGTCGCGCGAATCGCGCTCGTCGTCCACGACGAGCGCACGCACGCCGGCCAGCTCGGCCCCCGCGACCACCGCATCCTTCTCCCCCGAGGACGACCCTTCGTCGGCGTTCTCGACGACGCGAAGCGGAAGCCTGACGGTGAAGGTCGCCCCCTGCCCTGCTCCCTCGCTCTCGGCGGTCACCGACCCGCCGTGCAGCTCCACGAGGTGCCTGACGATCGCCAGCCCCAGGCCCATGCCGCCGTGGCTTCGCGTCGTCGAGCTGTCGTGCTGCGTAAATCGGTCGAACACGTGCGGCAGGAACGAGGGATCGATCCCGATCCCACTGTCGCCAACAGAAAGGACGACGCTCGATCCTTCGGCGAAGAGGCGCACGACGACGCGCCCCCTCTCGGGGGTGAACTTGATGGCGTTCGACAGCAGGTTCCAGGCGACCTGCTGCAGGCGGTCGGCATCCCCGAGCACCGGGCCGTCGCTCTCGGCGTGCCAGTCGAGCGCCACCCCCTTGGCCTCCGCCGCCGGCCGCACCGCGTCAAGCGCGGCCCGGATCGAGGGCGCGAGGAGCATCGCGCGCGCCTGGATGCGCAGCTTCCCGGTGATGATCCGCGAGACGTCCAGCAGGTCCTCGATCATCTCGGCCTGCGCCTGGGCGTTCCGCGCGATCACCTCGACCGCGCGCGCGGCCTGGTCGCCGTTCAGCTGCCCGTTCTTCAGCATGGTCGCCCAGCCAAGGATGGCGTTCAGCGGTGTGCGCAGCTCGTGCGACAGCGTCGCGAGGAACTCGTCCTTGGCCCGGTTCGCCGCGGCCGCCTCGGCATGCGCCTGCCGCTCGGCCTCGACCAGGCGCCGCAGGTCGGCTTCCTGGGCGCGCAGCGTCTCCTCCGACCGCGCCAGCTCCAGCGCGACACGCTCGGCCTCGGAACGGGCGCGCACTTCCGCGCGCGTGGCGAGGAACAGGAGGCCGCTGGCCAGCCCGCCAATCGCGAGGATCCAGTGGAGCGCCTGCGACTGCGAGTTGGCGCCGAACCCCGGGCCGGTCAGGACGACGAGGGTCCACATGCGCCCGGCAACGTCGAGCGCCAGCGCCCGCTCGAAGCGCGCCGGCTCGCCGGACGTCGGCACGTCGCCCGATTCGTCGAGCAGGTGCTCGTAGGTCGGGGGGCCATCGTAGACGCGGAGCGCCAGCCCCTCGACTCCCGACTCGTTGAGCACCGTCGCCAGGAAGTCGCCGGCGCGGAAGGGGCTGTAGACGAACCCCTCGAGCTGGGCGACGCGCGCTTCCTCGGTGGCCGGGATGAAGCCCGACTTGTACACCGGCACGTAGATGAGGAAGCCCGCCTGCCTGTTCCGGGGATCGATCTCCTGCACCAGCGTGACCTTCCCCGAGGCCGCAGCCGCTCCCTTGCGGGCCGCGGCATCCATCGCCTGGCGCCGCGTCGGCTCGCTGTACATGTCGTAGCCGATCGCCGCCGCGTTCCGCCGGTCCACCGGTTCGAGGTAGACGATCGCGTGGTACTCGTCGCGCGGGTAGGACGGCCAGATGCGGAAGGTGGGAGCTCCCGACGCCCGGATCCGCGCCACCGTCTCGTCGAGTTCGGCCGCCGGGATGCGCAGCGAGAAGCCGATGCCCTGCATGCCGGGGTAGCGCTCGCGCAGGTCGAGCCGCTCGACGAAGCGGGTGAAGTCCCTCCTGGTGACTTCCTCGCTCGCGGCGAAAAGGCCCGACGCCGAGCGCAGCAGGGCTACGTAGGTGTCGATCCGGTTCGCGACGGTGAACCGGACCTGCTCGGCCTCGCTGTCGAACCGGATCCGGTCGCGTGCGGCCCCCAGGCGATCGGCGTAGAAGCCGGTCGCCGCCGACGCCGCCAGCCCGGCGAGCAGCACGATGTAGGGAATCGAGGGACGCGACGGACGGGCTGTCAGGATGTCGCGGCGCAACAGGGCACCCATTTCACGTTTGGATTTCCCCACATCGTAGCCGGTCGGCGTCTCGCTGGCTACAACCGCGACAGCGGCGCCCGGTGCGGTCGCCTACTGCCGCCGCGCCCTGAACACGGCGATCCCGGCCTTCTTCGCGAGTTCCTCCCCCGTCCACCCGGCCGCCCACGGGAAGACCAGCGCCTCGCCCGCGCCGAGCGCCGCCACCACCACCCATTCGCCGGTCTCGTCACGGGCGGCGTGGACGGCGGTTGCCCCGGGCACGGCGCTCCCGGTCAGCACCTCGCCGATAGGTATGAGCGAGAAGGACCGTCTCTCCGGGAGCAGGCGCACCCCCTCGATGAAGGCCGCGGCCGACGCCTGCTGCCGCGGTCCGGGCTCGCGCGCGTACAGGCAGTCACTGCAGTGAAAGGTGGTCGGCACCCCGCTCATGCGAGCCATCACGCCGAGGCCGAAGAAGACGGCCGGGTCGGTGAGGCGCCTGCTCGGCTCGACGCGCTCGCCCGCGCCGATCGGCTCGTCGCTGATGACCGGTTTCCCGACCTGGTTCGCACGCTCCGCCAGCGTGGCGGTCGCAGCCACGTGCTCCCACGGGCCCGGCGAGCGCGCCACGTGGATCGTCACGTAGTCGCCGCCGGTCCAGCGTTCGACCTGCGTGTCGCCGCCGTGAAGGGAGCCGAGTGAGACGGGGACGTCGGGCGGCAGCCGGCGCCTGAGCGCCCGCAGGAACGCGACGTCCTTGAGCCGCGGGTCCTGCGACGAGTGGTCGTTCTCGTTGGCCAGCTCGACGACGACGTTGGGTGCGCCGTCGATCGCGCGCGCGATGGCGTCGATGTGCGACTGGAAGTCCGGGCGCAGCGCCTTGGTGTCGGCGAACGCCACGACCTCGACCACCAGGCCGTGGTCGCGCGCGAGGCGCAGCAGGCGCGGCACCTCCGCCGCGCCCTCAGCGGGGTCGAGGTCGAAGAGGTATTTCGCCATGGTGAGCACGCGCAGGACGGTGAAGCCGCGCTCGCTCGCCCAGCGCATGAAGGCGACCGCCTCGCCTTCGCGGTTGCCGGCCAGCTGGTGCAGCAGCGCGAACGCAGTGATCCCGCGCCACTCGAAGGGCTTCCCATCGGCGCCCACCAGCCGCTTCCCTTCGACTCGAACCGCCCGCGGCGGCGCCGCGGGCGTCGGGAGAGAGTTCAGTATCGCGACTGCACCGAGCAGGACTCCGAGAAGTCGCGCCGCCCATGCGAACCGCCTGCTCATGCTCCCACTGTGGCCCGAACCCGCGACAGGCGCAAGCGGGCAGGCGGCCTGCATCGTGAAGAGCGTGACCGGCGCCGCAACACCGCGCATCGGCTGCTCGGGCTGGCAGTACCGCCACTGGCGCGGCAGCTTCTACCCGTCCGGCCTGGCGATGCACGCATGGCTCGGGTACTACGCCCGCTCGTTCGACACCGTCGAGGTGAACAACACGTTCTACCGGCTGCCCGAGGCCGCGACCTTCCGGGCCTGGGCGCATCGCGTCCCCGCAGGCTTCCTGTTCGCCGTCAAGGCGAGCCGGTACCTGACACACCTCAGGCGGCTGCGAGATCCCGAGGAGCCGCTCGCGCGCCTGTTTGCCCGGGCCCGCCACCTGGGTCGCCGCCTCGGGCCGGTGCTCTACCAGCTGCCGCCCGCGTGGCCTCGCGACCTGCCGCGCCTCGAGCGCTTCCTTGCGGCGCTGCCGCGCGGCCGCCGGCACGCTGTCGAGTTCAGGGACCCCGACTGGTATTCGCTCGAAACCTTCGAGGTGCTCGAGCGCCATGGCGCCGCGCTCTGCCTGCACGACATGCAGGGCTCCGAGACACCACGGCGTTCCTGCGGGCCGTTCGTCTACCTCCGGCTGCACGGTGCCGGGCAGCGGTTCGGCGGGCGGTATCCCGACGCGGCCATCGACGGGTGGGCCGACTGGTTGGCCGCGCGTTGCGAGGACGGCCTGCCCGCGTTCGTCTACTTCAACAACGACGCCGGTGGCCACGCCCCTCGCGACGCGGCGCGCCTGCGCGGCCGGCTCGCGAAACTCGTCGGCGGCGACGGCGGAAAATTGGCATAATGTGGGCGCGTCCGCACAATGCGGCCGCGTCACTGACACTCGCATGGCGGCACCCGAACCACCCCTCGTATTGTGGCGCCTTCGCGGCCACGGCCGCGACGTGCGATGCCTCCGTCACCGCACGGGCGAGGGCTTCGAACTGCGGGTCCTCTGGGGGCAGCAGCTCTTCCTGACCGAGACGTTCCACGACGAGGTCCGCCTGCTCGGCCGCGCCGAGGATTTCCGGCAGGGACTGCTGTCGCGCGGCTGGCAGCCGCTCGCCCTTGACCCTCGCGCGCCGGTCGAGATGGGCGACCCCAACGACGTGGTGATCGGGCTCCAACCCGGCGTGGACGAAGCCGCCTACCTCGCCGAACTCGACAGGCTGTCTCCCCCCGACACGGGAAGGCGCCCCACGGTGCTCGTGGTGGACGACGAGCCGGGCGTGAGAAGGGTGCTGCGCTCGAACCTGGAGAAGGCGGGGTACGCCGTGTGCGAGGCGGGCAACATCGAGGACGCGCTGACCGCGCTCGAGCAATCGGCGGTTGATGCGGTCGTCCTCGACGTCCACATGCCCGACCCGACCGACCTCGGGCGCTCGGGCCTCGAGGTGCTGACCTACATGCGCCTGCATGCGTCGATGGCGGCCGTCCCCGTGATTGCGCTCACGGAGCGCACGCTGGATGCCGCAGAGGAAGACCTTCTGAAGCGGAACCGTGCCGACCTGTTCATGAAGCCCGACGGCTACCGGTTGCTACCGCAGCGGCTCGACCAGCTGACGGGCCGCCGCGAGCTGGCGCGGCGCTAGCGCGGAGCCGGCAACAAGCCCTCGCGGGAAAGGGGCACCATGGAAGACACACGAAAGGCGGGACGGCGCGACTTCATCAAGAGTTCCGCGCTGGCGGGCGGCGCCCTGGCGGTGCCGGGGGCGCTGCAGCGCCAGGAGGCGCGGCCGCCGCGGAGGCCGCGTGCGCCCCGCGCGCGAATGACTCTCAGGTGGCGTCCCTTCACCGCGCAGCTGCGGCACGTGTTCACGATTACCGTGTCGTCGCGTTCGACGACGCCCGACGTACTCACCGAGATCGAGTACGACGGCGTGGTGGGCTACGGCGAGGCGTCGATGCCGCCGTACCTCGGCGAGACGCAGGAGAGCTGCATCGCCTTCCTGTCGAAGGTGGACCTCTCGAGGTACTCGAACCCGTTCGAGCTGGAGACCATCCTCGCCGACGTGGACGCCATCGCGCCGGGGAACCCTGCGGCGAAGGCGTCCATCGACATCGCGCTGCACGATCTCGTCGGAAAGCTGATGGGACAGCCCTGGTACAACATCTGGGGCTTCGATCCCGCGAAGGCGCCGTACACCTCGTACACGATCGGTATCGACACGCCCGAGGTCGTCCGACAGAAGGTGCGCGAAGCCAGCGAGTTCAAGGTCCTGAAGGTGAAGCTGGGGCGCGACAACGACCACGAGATGATCCAGACGATCCGTTCGGTCACCTCGGTGCCGCTGACGGCAGACGTCAACCAGGGATGGACGGACCGGCAGCGGGCCCTCGACGACCTGCACTGGCTCGCCTCGCGCAACGTTATCGTCGTCGAGCAGCCGTTCCCGAAGGACGCCCCGCTCGACGACCTGGCGTGGCTGACCGAGCACAGCCCGATCCCGATCCTCGCCGACGAGTCGTGCCAGCGGCTGGCCGACGTGCGGCGGCTGCTCGGTGCCGTGTCGGGCATCAACATCAAGCTCATGAAGGCGACCGGCATGCGGGAGGCGCACCGCATGCTGATCCTGGCCCGGGCGCTGGGGATGAAGGTCATGCTCGGGTGCATGACCGAGACCTCGTGCGGGATCTCGGCCGCCTCGCACCTCTCGCCGATGGTGGACTGGGCCGATCTCGACGGGGCGCTGCTCATCTCGAACGATCCGTTCAACGGGACGACAGTGGTGGAGGGGAAGGTGACACTCGGGCCGGGTCCCGGACTGGGGGTCACCCCTGTTTCCTAGCGCGAGGCCCGCGTCTTCCCGCGAGGACGGCCGGTTTTCCCGGGGTGCCGGCGCTACCCCGGCCTTGGCTCGAACCCTGCATTCCACCCGGACCGGAACCCATGCGCCCGGACCGATCCCCCCTGACCGAACCACGGTGGCCCCAGACCCGGACTGAGCTGGACGACTGGATCAGGGATCACCTGACCCTCTCGCCAACCGACCGCGCACGTCTGCTCACTGCCATCGACGTCGTCTTCACCCGTCACCAGCGGCTCTGGCAGGAGTCGAAAGAGGAGGCCATCCAGGCTCTCTCGACGGGGTTTCGCGAAAAGATCGCCCGGCTGCGCACCGAGCTGTCGGCCCGGGATGCAACCGTGAGCAGCATCTCGCGCTACTTCGAGGAGCTGGTGGACGACCTGACCGATCGCTCGCACCGCGACCCGAAGACGCGCCTGATGAACTTCGACTGGTTCATGCAGCAGCTGGAGTCGTTCCTCGAACTCGAACAGCGCGTCCGCTTCTCGGCGATCGGGCTCGTGGACATCACCCGGTTCAAGTGGTACAACGACACGCTCGGCCACGGGCTGGGCGACCGCGTCCTCGAACAGGTGGCGAGGCTGCTGCGGGAGCACGCGCGGGCGCAGGACGTCCTGGCCAAGGAGGTTTCGAGCAGCCGCCGCCCCGACCTCCATGCCCGCTTCGGCGGCGACGAGTTCTGCTTCCTCACGCCCGACCTGGCGGGGCCCGCCGAGGCGCGGGTGATTGCCGAGCGGTTCCGGCGCTCGGTCGAGGCGTACGATTGGGCGTGCCTCGACGAGCGTCTCGCCCAGCAGCCGGTCAAAGCGGACGTCGGCGTCGTCTGCCTGCGGATGGGACCGGTGGCCGACCGGCGCTTCATCTCGCGCCGCCTCGCGCTGCGCCTGCTCGAGATGGCCGACCAGTTGATGTACGACGCGAAGGCGGAAGGCTCCATCCGCGCGCACGTGGCCGCGATGCGCGTCGAGAACGGCGAGCTTGTCGCCGACGACGAGACGGCCGCCCGGCAGGCGTCGTGAAGGGGCTCAAGGCTCAGGGCTCACGGCTCAAGGGGGCTCAACCGGCGCACGGGGCCTCAGGACTCAAGGCCTGCCGCGCCGAAGCTCGCCGAGGACGGAAGCCAGCCGCAGGCGAAGCGTAGGCGGGCAGGCTCGCCGAAGCAGCGAGCGCTTGGCGAAGGCGGGTGCTGGTCGCCCGCCCCGGCCGTTTGCTACAATGCTTGTTCGCCTGCGCGGTGGATGTAGCTCAGGCTGGTAGAGCGCCGGACTGTGGCTCCGGAAGTCGCGGGTTCAAATCCCGTCATCCACCCCAGAACCACTCTGAAAGATCCCTAAGAAACTGCGCATTCGCGGCAGGCTGCATCGCAAGGAACGCGACCCTACAAACCGCAAGTGGGATATGGCCGCCCTCAACCCGAGCCTTGAGCCCTGAGCCCTAAGCCCTGAGCCGTCCTACGGCCTACCTCGCCACTCCCACCGGGCACGAGACGCCGGTTCCTCCGAGGCCGCAGTAGCCGCCCGGGTTCTTGGCCAGGTACTGCTGGTGGTACTCCTCGGCGTAGTAGAACTCGGAGGCTGGCGCGATCTCGGTGGTGATCCTGTCGTACCCCTCCTCGGTGAGCCGCTGCTGGTACGCCTCGCGCGAGGCCTCGGCGGCCGCGCGCTGGGCGTCGTCCACGCAGAAGATCGCCGAGCGGTACTGGGTGCCGATGTCGTTCCCCTGCCGCATGCCCTGCGTCGGGTCGTGGTTCTCCCAGAACACCTTCAGCAGCTCGTCGTAGGAGACGCGCGCCGGGTCGTACACCACCAGGACGGCTTCCGCGTGTCCGGTGTTGCCGCTGCACACCACCTCGTAGGTCGGGTTCGGGGTGAAGCCGCCCATGTAGCCGACCGCGGTCGTCACCACCCCGGGCAGCCGCCACATGATCCGCTCGGCCCCCCAGAAACAGCCCATCGCGACGTGGAGCACCTCGGTGCCCGCCGGCCACGGCCCCTCGAGCGGGGTGCCGAGCACCGTGTGCGTCGCCGGCACGGTGAAGACCCGGTGCTCGCGTCCCGGCAGCGCCTCCTCGCGGGTCGGCAGGACCGTCTTCGCGCGCGATCCGAACATCATCGGGTCTCTCCTTCGCCCAGTGGGTAGCTCTCGATGGTCTCGTAACGCGGCCGCCGCTCGCATCCTTCCCCAAGGTGGGACTGGACGAGGTGGATCGCGTCCACCGTCCAGGTGGGTCCGCCGTAGGCGTCGAGCACCCGCAGCCAGCGCATCGCGCTGAACGAGCGGTTTGAGCGCGCCACCGTCAGGTGCGGCCGGAAGGTCCCGCCCGCGACCTCGATGCCACTCGTCGTCGCCGCGGCCCGGGCCGCCCGGGACAGCGAGTGCAGCGGGTCGAGAGCGGCCCCGTCAGCCGGCACCGCGGCATACAACAGCTTGGCCCGGTCCGGGTCGGGGAAGGCGCCACCGCCGGTGAGCCGCAACGCAAAGGGCGTATGCCGCGCGCTCGCCTCCGCGAGCCGCTCCCCGAAGGCGTCGAGGGCGTGGTCGGGCACGTCCGCGCAGAAGGCGAGGGTGAGGTGGAAGGACTCGGGGTCGCTCCACCGCAGGTCGCCGTGCTCGCGACGCGGCTCGAGGAAGGCGTCGAGGCTCTCGATGACCTCGTCGGGTGGGACGATCCCCACAAAGGCGCGCATGGACAACGAGTGTGACAGGGGCGAGGGTGGAGCCATGGGCAGCTCAGCACGCCAGCCGACGTCCAGCACCGCGTCCTCGCCGGTCGCGCCACCGGTCTCGCTGGCCTTCCTCGGCGCGACGGAGACGGTGACCGGGTCGAAGTACCTCCTCACCGTCGGCGAGCGACGGGTGCTCGTCGACTGCGGCCAGTTCCAGGGGGCGAAGGCGCTCCGGCTGCGCAACTGGGCCGCGTTCCCGGTCGTGCCGGCCACCATCACCGACGTGCTCCTCACGCACGC
>JARKSS010000044.1 GCA_029974175.1 Vicinamibacterales bacterium | reverse complement strand
GACCGGCGCCGTGCGCCTTGGCGGCTGCTCGGCGTCGCTCGTCTCGCCCGAGGGGCTCGTCCTCACCAACCAGCACTGCGTCCGCGCGTGCCTGCAGTCGTTCTCCACCCCCGGCCGCGACCGCGTGGCCGAGGGCTTCTTCACCAAGGGGCGCGATGACGAGCGGACCTGCCCGGGCCAGACCGCGGAAGTCCTCCTGTCGATCGAGGACGTCACCCCGCGCGTGATGGCTGCCACGTCCGGAACGACGGGGCGCGAGTTCGTGCGGGCGCGAAGTGCCGAGCAGGCGGCCATCGAGAAGGCGGCCTGCGGCGCCGATGCCAGCCTCCGGTGCCAGGTCGTCACGCTCCACCGCGGCGGCCAGTACAAGCTCTACAAGTACCGGCGCTATTCCGACGTCCGCCTCGTGTACGCACCCGAGCACCAGGCGGTGGTTTTCGGCGGCGACCCCGACAACTTCAACTTCCCGCGCTTCGCGCTCGACGCCGCGTTCCTGCGCGTCTACGAGAACGGCAAGCCCGCCTCGACGCCGTCGTTCCTGCGCTGGACGCCGCGCGCCCCGAAACCAGGCGAGCCGGTGTTCGTCGCCGGGAACCCCGGCAGCACGTCGCGCCTCGAGACCGTGGCGCAGCTCGAGACCGCGCGCGACGTCCAGCTGCCGGCCCTGCTCAAGCGCTACTCGGAGCTGCGCGGCCGCCTGCTTCGCTTCGCCGACGAGAGCGCCGAGCACAAGCGGATGACGCGCGACGCCATTCGCGGCGTCGAGAACAACGTCAAGCGCCTCTGGGGCCAGCACCAGGCACTGGCCGACCCGGCCTTCATGGAGGCGAAACGCGCGGCCGAGCGGGAACTGATCGCCAGAAGCGGGGGTGAGCGAGGACCGGTCGACGAAGCCGTCGCCGCGATTGCCGCGGTGCAGCCGCAGCGGCGTGCGTTGATGCCGTTCTACGACCACCTCGAGCAGTACGCCGGCGCCTCCTCGGTGCTCTACAACTACGCCCGCACCATCGTGCGCGGCGCGCTCGCCCGCGGCGCGGCTCCCGGCGATCGCCTGGCGGAGTACTCTGACGCCCGCCTCGCGGCCCTCGGCAGGACCCTGGCCGAACCGCGGGCCATCGAGCCCGAGCTCGAAACGCTCTACCTCGCCTTCTGGCTGTCGAAGGCCCGCGAGGCGATGGGCACCGATGCGGCGGAAAGCAAAACGCTTCTCGGGCGCGAGTCGCCCGAGGGCCTGGCCGCGCGGCTGGTGGCCAACACGAAGCTTGGCGATCCGGCCGTGCGCAAGGCGTTGTGGGACGGCGGCGAGCCTGCCGTCCGAGCCTCGGAGGATCCGCTGATCCGCTTCGTCCTCGCCACCGACGCCCAGGCCCGCGCCGTGCGCACCGCCTGGGAGGAACGGGTCGTCGCGCCGACCGACCGGGCGGCCGAGCGCCTCGCGCTCGCCCGCTTCGAGGCGTTCGGTGACGATGTCTACCCGGACGCGACGTTTACGCTGCGCCTGTCGTACGGCCGCATCGAGGGCTGGAAGGAAGGCGACCGGGTCGTCGAGCCGATGACGCGCATCGCCGGCCTGTGGGAGCGTGCCACCGGCGCCGATCCCTACGTCGTGTCACCGCGCCTGACCGCCGCCCGCGACCGCCTTGATCCCGATACCGTCTTCACGGTCGCCACCACCAACGACATCGTGGGCGGCAACTCGGGGTCCCCGCTGCTCGATGCAGAGGGGAACGTCATCGGGGCGATCTTCGACGGCAACCTGCACTCGAACGGCGGCACCTACGGCTACGACCCGAAGCTGAACCGGGCGGTTGCCGTTTCCGCGGCCGTCGTGCAGGAAGCGCTGCTCAAGGTCTACGACCAGCCGCACCTGGTCAGGGAACTCACCGGCAAATAGATCGGCTCACCGGCAGGTTGCTGGAAGCGTGAGCGTGTGCCTTTCAGCAACCTGCCAGGGCTTGGGCACCCGCCTTCGCTAGACGCTCGCTACGCTCCCGCCTGCTTGGCACCCTCAGCACCATCAAGCTGGCCCCCAGCACCGCCTGCACCAGCACCTCCTGCACCTCCTGCACCTCCTGCACGACAAGTCTCATCTCGCCTTCATCCACCCCGCCGTGTTGTGGAAGTTGACTAGGGCGTTGCCGGGGCCGTTGATCGCGTCGCAGGCCTGGCGCTCGGCCTCGGTGAGGGTC
>JARKSS010000016.1 GCA_029974175.1 Vicinamibacterales bacterium | reverse complement strand
GCTCCTGCCCCCACCAGCGGGGGCCGTGGGTGCATTGTCCACGTTTGTAGCTTCGGGTACAACAGGCTCGTTGGCCGCCGACTCTCTTCGCGCGACGCTGGTCCCGGACGACTGGTTCTTCTTCATGATGAGGGCGTCCATCTCGTCCACGGCGTCGTCCATCGTCTCGGATTTCTGAATCCGGCGGTTGAGATCCTCGATCTCGTCCTGTGACAGCCGCCCTTGGCGCTCCAGCGTGCGCAGTTCACCCATGGCGTCCTGTTGTGCGTCTCGCACGCTCTTCTCGTAGGCCGCCAGTTGGTTCTTGATGCGGCGGTCGTTGTCCCGGGCCTTTTCCCGGGTCTTCCATTCCTTCCGGCGTTCTGCCACCGGGCGCAGTGCCTCAACCACCGCGCGCTCGAATCCTTCTGGGTTCATCGTGATCCGTCGGCGCCCCCACGCGCGCTCCACCGCCTCGATCACCGGCGTGACGACTTCGCCGCCTGCCTGGTAGGTCGGGAACGAGTTGACGATCTCTTCTTCGAGCGCCCGCCGCTCCTCTGCCGCGGCTTTGTACCCTTCTCCGTACCGGCGCTTGAAACTGGCTTCGGCCTTGTCCTTGCGCGACTCGGTTGCTGCGGCCTTCGGCTCCACCACCTCGGGCGTGATCTCCGTCGCCTCGCCCACGGGCATTTGCTCGAATTCCATGGCATCGCCGACAGGAATCGGGTCTTCCACCACTTCGCCCACCGGCAGCGGCTCGGGCATCTCGGTCGCCTCGCCCACAGGGATGCTCTCCGGGGCGGGTTCCACCACCTCGGGTGTGATCTCCGTGGCCTCGCCGACCGGGATCTTTTCCGTCTTGCCCACGGGCAGGTCGGGCTGGCCCTCGATCACCTTGCCCACGGGGATCTTCTCCGTCTTGGGCTTCGGCAGGTCGGGCATGCCCTCGGTCACCTCGCCGACCGGCAGCTTTCCGCCGCGCAGCTTGTTGGCTTCGGCCAGCAGCGACTGCCGCAGGTCCACGTCGTCCGTGGCCCGCGCTGCTGCCTCCAGCTCGGCGATGTCCGTCTCGCGCTTGATGACCTTCTTGATCTCGGCTTCCCGGGCGTCCAGCACCTTCTTCACGGCCTGGCTCGGCGCCTGCCGGCGCAGCTCGGCGATCTTGGCCAGCCGGGGGTCAGCCGGGGGCGTGCCACCGCCACCGCCACCGCCACCAGCAGGCGGCTCGGGCTTTTTCGGGGCGTAGCCCTGCTGCTCGCGCGCCAGGGCTGCTTCAGGCGCCTGCATGGCACCGCCCATGCCCGGGGCCTCGCGGATCGGACCCTTCTTGCCGGCGCCTGTGACACCGGACGCCAGATTGCCAGCCACATCGCCCGGCGCTCCGGCCACCATCACGTCGGGCATGTCCGGGCGGCCGGGAACGGCCGGGATGTCGGGCACGCGCGGGCGACGGGAGCCTTCGCCGATCTCTGCTGGCGTGCGCTCAACCAGCGGGGGCTGCGCAGCACGCTGTGCAGCCACCTGCCCTGCCGTCGTCACCGCTGGCTCGTTGGGGCCGCGCAGCTTGCGGGGGGCTTCCTCGCGCGGCAGCGCGCCTGGATCTTCCGGGTCAACGGTCCGTGTCGCAGGCGCGACGCGACGGGTTTCGCCAGCACCGTGGATGATGCGAGCCGGGGGCATGTCGTCGCCCACCGCCGGCAGCAGGCCCTCCGGCTCGATCGCCGGGATCTGGTCGCCCGGCCGGGCCACGCGATCAGGTGCTTCTGCGGTCCACTCCGGCACCTCCGCAGGCGCTTCGCCGCGCACGTCGGGGCGCGGGCCCTGGGGCGTCGGTGCGTCCGGTGCGGCCAGTTCGAGCGGCGGGGGCTCGGGCTTCTGCGCGACGCGGGCCAGTTCTGCGTCGTGTTCCGCGGCTAGCCGCTTCACGAGGCCCGGGCCGAAGCGGTTGTACGCCTTCTCGCCCACCACGCCACCAGTCGCCAGCTTGAGCATCATGTTCGGGCTGGCGTAGGCACGCATGCCGCCCGCGCCCACGCCCACGCTGTTGCTGCCCACGCTGACATAGCCGTGGCCCGTGCCACTGCGGTCGGCCACCAGGGCGCCGGCCTTGGCGAGGTCGGTCAGGCCGCCCCGCTCGTTGGCCACCCGCTGCCGGCCGGCTTCGCTGCCGGTCAGCCGCTTCCACAACTGCCCCGGCTCATAGTAGCCAGTGCGGCCGAAGTCGTCGATGTCCGGCAGGATTTCCATCGCGTAGGCGTACCGACGCCGGGCCTGCTGCACGGCCTTCGCCTCGTCAGGTGACATCTGCCGTTCGGCGGTGTCGCGCAGCACGTCCTGCACGGAGCGCAGGCGGGCCACCAGGTCCTGGTTCTTGGTGTTGCTGCGAATCTGCCGCCCGATGGCCGTGTCCAACTCTCGCACCGCCTGCCCGGTGATTTGGCCTTCGCCGGCCTCGGCTTTGCCGATGATCTCGCGCACGCGGTTCATAGTCATCCGGCCCGTGTCGGCGTCTGCGTTGTCCGCTGCGTCCTTGGAAATCGCCTCCAACCGAGCACGGAGCGCGTCGTCCACCGGCATGTCGTATTTCGCCATGTTCTCGCCGATGGTCTTGCCCTGCTTGTCGAGGACGCGGTGGAACGTCTTCGTGTCCAGTCGCGCGGAAGCCTCTTCCGGGTCCAACTCCTTGATGAGCGCCTTCGTGAACGCCTTGGTGTTCTGCTTGTAGGCAGCGCCACCCGCGGCGGTGCCCAGGGCACGCACCGTCTCGCCTTCTGCGACATGGTGCGGCAGCACGGTGAGCCCGGCCTTCTCTGCGGCGGGGACGGCTTCCAGTAGCGCTGGATTCGGTTGCACCGCGCGCTTGGCCAACCCGCCGGCCGGATTCTCGGCCGCCGGCACCTTGCGCGGCAGCTCGCGCACCGGTGTCTCGGCCGCCCCGCGCAAGGTCTGCGCCGCGGCGAGCGCGCCCGGCACCGCGCCGAAAGCTGCACCAAGGCCCAACTCGGCCACACTCGGTGCGACGTTCTGCCGCAGATCGGAGAACTGCTCGCCCTCCGGCAACGCGGCGTTTTCCGCGGCCCGTCCTGCCG